>DATEAU010000042.1:0-8282 GCA_035288165.1 Bathyarchaeia archaeon | reverse complement strand
AAGTTGCCATCGTGATTCAATATGTAAACATCGACGAAAACCACAAACACCTTTTTCCCAGGCTCAATGCATAATTTCTCTGTGTCGACCGCTTTTGACTCACGTATGCCTCTATCCACGATTCGCGCTAGTTCAATTGAGTTTTCATCTGGTGGTCCAGGCTCAAAATTCGGGGAAGCTAACGGAACAAGCTCAGCGTTCACCGTTAAAACGCCGTCGTTAGGTGTGTCGGGGAATGGTTCGCCAGTTTCGATTTTCACGCCAACGAGAACGTCGGTTTTTCCCAGGCGTATTCGGGCAGAGCCTTCAGCTCTTTCGATTAGTCCTTCTTCAATGGTGAACTCTCGGTGGTCAGTTAATCCTCTGCCATCCAAACGTTTACCCGCATCAATCAATTGGGCAATCTGTTTTTGTTTTACTCGGGTTAGCACTGTAGACATTACTCTTCAGCCTCCTCTTTAACAACAGTCGTCATGTATTTAGTCCTTAGCGCTTCTTTCTGCACAAGGTAGATCTTCTTGCATCCTTCCACAGCCATGTTTACTGCGGTCTCGAACTCTTCAGGTGCAAGCACGCCATCCATCTGCAGCAACGTCACAGCGTTCAGGTTAGGCATGTACGCAACTGGGACATCAGCCATGCCCAGTTTATCCTCTGCATCATACAAATCCAAAACTACAGTGTCGTCAATTTTGCCTGCAGCGCAAGCGACAACTAAGTCTCGCAAGGGAATGCCTGCGTCAGCGATGGCTAAGGAAGCAGCAGTTATGGCTGCACATCGTGTTCCGCCGTCAGCCTGCAAGACCTCAATGAAAACGTCAATGCCCGTTCTTGGATAAAGGTCAACGAATACTGAAGGCTCGAGGGATTCGCGTATGACTTTGGATAGTTCAACTTCTCTTCGTGAAGGCGCTGGCGATTTGCGTTCCTGCACGGAGAATGGCGCCATGTGATAGCGGCACTTAATCACCATGCGGTCAGACATCGACAAGTGTTTCGGATGCACTTCTCTCGGACCAAAAACGCCCACTAGGATCTTGTTTTTTCCATGTTCAATGTAGGCTGAGCCATCAGCGTTTGGTAAGACGCCGACTTGAACCTTTACGGGTCGTAACTCGTCTGCTTTTCTTCCGTCAAGCCTTACGCCTTTTTTGTCGATTAACTTTTCAGGTTTATCATTCATGTTTTATTTTCCTCCATTTTTGATTTTTCTTCTTTCAGTAACTGTGTTATGCGATCTGTCAGACCGCTTGTGTGCGATTCCTCCTCGATTTTCCGAATCGCCATCATGGCAAGCTCCTCATCAGCAGTGTTTTTCCCAGTGACCAAGATTACGCCGTTGACGCCTAGGATTATTTGGCAACCTGTCTCTTGTTTTATGTTTGAAATCATAGAGCCTTTTCTGCCGATGACTCTGGGAACTTTTGTTGGTGTTACTCGCATGATTTGTCCGCGAGTGATTTTTCCCAAGCCAGGCTCGCCGACCGTTAGTTGCGGGTCATGCGCTCTGTCGTAAGAGGCGATCTTTGCCACAATCAAATCTCCGGCATTAAGCACCTGTGATAACTCGTCGTTCTGCGGTTTAAATGGTCTACTAAGAACGTCCGAAGCTCGCAGCATCGCTGTATAAGGTGCTTTGATGTCGACTGTCCAGCCGTTGAAACCGACTTCGATGACCGTGCCGATAACTATGTCGCCTACTTTGGGAACGTAAAATGCTCTTAAAGCAACTACGTTTACGCGTTTGTTTTCGGCGTCCACGAGTCCGATTCGTTGGGCGTATATTCTGTTTTCTTCCATGTACGTGTTTTCGCCTGGCTGGTAGTCGCCTTCCGCGAGTAGTTCTCCAGGCGTTACTAACTGTTTTTTCTCGAAAAATGTTGGCATTATTTCATCAACCATCCTTTTTTGTTTTTATGAGATTATTTTCGCTTCTCCACTTCCCTTTGTTACGTCGCCGAGCCTGTTGAGGAACGAAGCGTAAGAGCCAGCAGGCATCTCTATGGTACCTTGCCAAGATCCGTCACCGCGCCATTCTTCGTGTTTTATAGTTCCAGAGGTTTTGATGGCTCCGTAGGCTCTGGCTGCGTATTCGGCTGGGATGTGGACGCTGACGGATACCTGTTCTATCTTTAAGGGTAAAATTGGTCGAAGCAGTTTTACTATGTCTCTCGCTTGTTCTTCGACCGGTTTGTACGGGTCTATTATGTACCGGATTTGTTCCATGGCGTTTTCAATTCGCATCGGCGGGTGCGGGAGATTGGTTTTCGGGTCAACGGCTTGGCGTGAAATGAAATCAACTACTTGTTTTCTCTTGTCATCCACCATCTTTCGGCGCTGTTCAGTAGTAAGTTGCAGCGTGCCCTTCTTGAGGATGATATCAGCGATTTTCAAGGTGTCGGTCGTGCCGAAGGCTTTTCGTAAGTCTTCTTCTGCGACTCGGGTGCCTTTGTTAGCGTCTGCGAAAATGGTTTCGGCAACTAGCACTTCGGTGATAGAGGCGATTTTTCCGTTTCGGTAGTCTAAAGCCTTTGGCGGCTTTACCAAAACCTCAAAATGCTCGTTATCTTTTGTTAACCGCGCGATAGTGTACTTTTCACTCATTAGGTTTTCACTTGCTCGAACCCAGCTCTTTGACGCGAGCTTCGACTACTTCGTCGGTCAGCATTTCCAGCTTCTTGGTTGCTGTGGAGATGACGGCGATTTTTATTCTCGGCGGCAACTGCCTGGCTTCCAGCGCTTTTGTCAAGCATTTTAAGGCGAGATTGGTTGTTTCTTCCAGAGTCATGTTTTCTTTGTACTCGTCTTTCAGGATGGCTAAGACTGTTTCCCTTCCTGCGCCCAACGCTGTGGCTTTGTAGCCTCGGTATGTGCCGCTTGGGTGAGTTCCGAAAACCCGGGTGCCGGTTTTGTCGACTCCTGCGAACACGATGGATACGCCGAAGGGTCTTACTCCTGCGTGTTGCGTGTACATTTGTTGGATGTCGCATATGCGTTTGGTTACAACTTCTGCGTCTATGGGTTCGTCGTAGGTTAGCTTGTTGCTTTGAGCATATATTCGCGCTTGATCGATAAGGATTCTGGCGTCGCTGCTTAAGCCCACGATTGCGGCGCCTATGTGGTCGTCCACTTTGAATATTTTCCAGGAATATTCCGCCTCTTCAAGAGCCTCGATATTCTCTTCTGAGCCGAGGACTACGCCTCCTTCACATTGTATGCCAATTATAGTTGCGCCTCGGTTTACGAGTTCCATGGCGTACTCGACTTGGAAGAGTCTGCCGTCGGGTGAAAAGACGGTTATGGCTCGGTCGTATGCTCCTGGTGCTGCAAATACTGACATAATTTTAACCTCACAGTTCTCTTTACGCTTTCGTTGAGTTTCATATAAATACTATACTAAAAACCTTTCCTATGCACTGGGCTACAGTGTTTAGGACTAAAGCCCCCTCCATTATATAAACTGCGAAAAAAAACGACCAGACTTTTACGTTTTGCAGCCTTGAAAAAATTACTACTGAGGGTACTTTTTCCCTGAACCCAGTTGCCGCTTAATATTCTCGACATCCGATACTTTTTCAGCCAAGGTTTCAAGCCAAAAAAAGAATTCACTCTCCGAGATCTCTTTCACAATTATTCCTTTTTGGTCACCAGCAAAATACCTTGTCTTTTCCGCGGGTGATTCGAACAGTTTCACGTAGAAGACGCGGTTTTCAATAGTCAGTTTGGAAGAGCAGACTTTTTTTTTAGCTTCCGCGTAATCGACTTCGTAGCCCATCGATAAGACTCCGTTTAATTTGTTGCCAAAGCATTTCTCTTAAGGTTTATTGTTTTATTCTGTTTTGCTCATGAAGATTGGCTCGTTCTGCTTCTCCCTATCCACAACCAGCCGCCCGTTCTTTATCACTTTATCAACTAAGTTCACGCCGAAGCGGTAGCCGAGAAATTTGTGGTTCGGTGCGTTCAAAACCAAGACATCCGCTCTTTTGCCCACTTCCAAACTTCCTACTTCCCCAGCACGGTTTACTGCACACGCAGCGTTGAGAGTCGCCGCTGTAATCGCCTCCGCAGAGGTCATACGCATGGAATGGCAAGCCATCGCAATTACCAATTGATGATTCTCAACCCAGCAGTTCGCGTCGAAACCTGTTCCCAACGCCACTGGGACTCCGCTATCAATCATTAATCTAGCGTCCGCGTACTTGCCCAACATTAGACTGAACGCTACCGCGGGAAGCAACACGGCGATGACGCCTTTCTGAGCTAGGGCTTTGATGCCATCAACCGAAGAGAAAAGCACATGCTCCGCGGACACAGCTCCGATGTCGGCAGCAATTTCTGCCCCGCCCAACAAGCTCATTTTGTCCGCGTGAACCTTGGGCTTCAACTTCACCATCTTGCCTTTCAACAATATGCGCTTTGCTTGTTCCAGGCTGAAGGTACCTCTCTCGCAGAAAACGTCACAGAACTCCGCCAATCCCTTCTCAGCAACTTTGGGAATCATCTCGCCCACCACAAGGTCCACGTATTCGTCGGAGTTGCCGCGATATTCAGGCGGAACTGCGTTGGCGCCCATGAATGTGGAAACAACGTTAACGCTATGCAGTTGGTTCAAGCGTTTCGTGGCTTCCAGAATCTTCAACTCATCCGCCGTCGTTAAGCCGTAACCGCTTTTAGCCTCAACCGTCGTTGTGCCATGAGTCAGCATGGCGTCAAGCCTTTCGAGACCAAGATCCACGAGCCTCTCAACCCTTGCCCTGCGAGTTTCCTTGACCGTTTTCAGTATGCCGCCGCCTGAACCAAGAAGCTCCATGTAAGAAACTCCCTCAAGGCGCATCTGAAACTCATCCTCACGGGAACCAGCAAAAACCAGATGTGTATGCGGGTCAACGAATCCTGGAAGAACCGTTTTGCCCTGAGCGCTGAGCACGTAGCCAGCTCGAAACTCCCTTGTCACGTCCTTCGTTTTCCCAACAGCCATAATTCGCCCTTCCTTTATGGCTATAGCGCCGTCGTGAACGATGCCTATCTCCCGCATGTCCTTGCCGGTTTTTGGTTTCCCTTGGCTGCCGCCGAGGGTTAGCAGTTCTTCAGCGTTCACAATGAGCAGGTCTGCGATGTCTCTGGCTTTACCTCTGGATTTGCTCAAAAACCCTTTTCCCTCTCCAAATCAACCTGTGACTATGTAGGGCTTACCAGAGTAATATATTTTCCCAAATTTCACAAGCTAAAAGAAGTCTAAACTTATAAGTTCTTGATCGAATCCAATTTCTAAGAAGCAGAGGATACAACCGTGACGAAATCCCACTTTGAAGTTCCAACATGGAATCAGGTGTACAGGATGCTGCTTAACCAAGCCGAAAAAATCTGTAACGGCAGCTTCAAACCTGACGTAGTCGTTGGTGTCTCAAGAGGCGGATTGGTTCCCGCGAGAATCTTGTCCGACTTGCTGGAGAACAGCAACCTTGCCACAGTTTGCGCTGAGTCTCGCCAAACCGACCGTGGCGATAGAATGAACCCAGTTTTAATTCAAGCCTTATCCATGCCAGTGGCGGGAAAAAAGCTTCTCGTTGTCGACGACGTTGCCGACACGGGAAGAAGTTTGTGCATGGTTAAGAAGCATGTGTTGCAACATGAAGCTGATGCGACAAGAGTGGCTACGCTGTACTATAAGCCGTGGAGCACGGTGAAGCCTGATTACTACGAGAAAGAAACGGAGCGCTGGATAATTTTTCCGTGGGACGTGAAAGAGAACATCCGAAGAATCGTCGAAAAACAGGGAGAAACGCCAAGGAACGAGATTGCGGGACTGCCCAACCATTTGACCAGGAGACTTCTTAAGCAAATGCGGGAGGAAACAAAATGCGGAAGTACATAGAAGAACACGCGAAATACGTCGAAATCACAGGTTTCAGAAACGTCAAAATCGACGATGCAGAAGCCTGGGTAAAAACGGCTCAGACGGACAAGCATCAGGGCGCAGCGGTTCAGTTTTTCGACGCCGACCTCGTCGCAACCTGGGAACACTTGTACTTTGCAGTTGTGAATGCGTTAACGGCTTTCGCGACGCACAGGAACATTTCGAGAAACCTCGCCATGGAAACCATGCTTTACGCTTCAGCGCAACGCCAGATTCGAAAAGCCATCAGGTTCATCGGAGTGAAATGCGGCATCGCCAACGTGGCTGTTGCCATAATCGGTGAAAAACCAGCGCAGGTGCAGGCAGCGCTCTCAGCAGTCCAAAAACGGTTCGGCAAGGAGCCTGACGAAAGCGTTCTGGAAATGTCAGGGAGCAAAGTTAAGCGTGTCCGCGGTGCTTTTAGGATTTCAGATGAAGAAGTCAAAGCTCTAATGGAGAAAAACAAGTTGGAGCAGGCGTTGATTAGTCTGGTCATTGAGAGAGTGGCGTTGCTGTCAACCCAGCTATGAAAGAAGAGAATTACGTTAAAACATTTCCCACCGCAAACCTTCCCAATGGCAGTTTCCAAGCTAAAGGTAATTGGTCACCGTCACGTTCAATGTTTTTCCCTTATCTGTTTGCCAAAGAACCAGATCAATTTTCTTAGTATTTGATATGCCAGAATTCGGAAATCTGTTGTCAAATTCAGAGTTGCGCCTTGCCTTCCTCCGTCTTCAGTTGATTCGCATACCAGTCCTTGATGGCAGCATATAATTCCTTTGTCTTATTCAATCTGTCTTTGTCGGTTGGGAGGGTTTTTTAATTTCAGATTCCTTAAAACTTCTTTATCCCATACAGGCAGTTCTGGATTGATTGTTGCAACTAGTTTGCTTGAAAATGACGCCTCTATTCTGTGCGACTGTTGCCAGAAGTAATCAAGCACTTCTGCGAATGTAGGGCATTTTCCTTCTTTTGAGGCTTCCAGTTTCTTATAAAAACCGTCATAAAACTCTGGTGTCCTTTGTCGGATTCTATAAAACCCATTAAATCTCTTCTTAAACTCACGATTGGTTGAGACGTCTACTTTTTTTAAGAGTTTTCATAATCCACTGATATTGCTCTAACCCTCTCTCGACTCTCGCCCAGTTTGTTTTTATTATAACATCCCAGTTCTCTTCTTTGAATATTAGAATTTATTCAAAGGCTTCACTTTTTATCTTTTCTCTAACTGTAGGCAGCGCTCAGAGCATTTTCTCTTTCGGAACAGCTAAAAAATCGCTCTCTTCAATGAGAGATAAACCAGTCATGGCGCCTAGGACTTCGACGAGCAGGATTTTATCAGGGTTTTCCAGATTAACTTTTCTTTGAATGCCTGTGGCAACGGCTTCTATAAAGTCGCGGGCGTGCAGTTGCGTGAAACGTTTCTCCACGGAAACGCGGAAAGTCTCGTTTTCGCCTATTCCCGTAGCAAGCAAAGCGGCTGCAAGTTTAATCTCTTCTAAGTCGGTTCGCACCACTTTCTCGACAGGTATGATTCGCAGCGCGTAGCGAAATTGGTACGGGCGCTCATGAAGCACTGCCTTCAGCTTGCCGATTGCCTCGCACGGGTTCAGGCTGGTTTTAGCGATAATTAAGCCTCGGACGCCTGTTTTGCTGGCTTCCGCCGCTTGGTCACCCAGTTCCTCCTTCAGCAGGTAGAGGATTTCGTAGACCATTTGCCTTTCATTTCCGCGATTGGTCGTAACTATAAGATTAAAATCCGAGAGCATACATTTTCACTTCACGAAAGCGTCTTTTCTGGTCAGTGTAAGTACGGCTTTTCTCACAGCCCGGGAGGCTCGTAGCCGTCGCCTCACATCATCCCACGATAGAATGGTTCAGCCACGGATTTATCCATTTTGATGCGTACACGGCATTACGCTTAAATTGAGAAGCAAAACTCTCCATTCAACTAATCAGAGGAAGAATGAGAAGGTTGAGCCGAACCCACAAGCCCGTAATCACCGTGCATGGTGGCGCTGGAAAAGCCCATCCCATCCACAGCAGACCTTCACTGGAAACCGTCAAGAAAGCCACACAGCAAAGCTTCGATCTGCTGAAGAATGGGGGGACGGCTGTCGAATCCGTAACCGAAGCTGTCGCATTTCTCGAGGACTCAGGCTTATTCAACGCTGGCGCAGGCTCTGCACTGAACATAAAGAAGCAAGTGGAAATGGAAGCTGGCGTCATGGACGGCAAAACATTGGCGGCAGGCGCGGCAGGACTCCTGACAGACGTGAGGAACCCGGTGCGCGTGGCTAGGCTGGTGATGGAGAAGACCGACCACGTTTTCGTCGTGGGCAGGGGCGCTGAGGAACTGGCGCATGTGTTTAAGCTGGAGAAGCGA
>DATEAU010000041.1:0-15362 GCA_035288165.1 Bathyarchaeia archaeon | reverse complement strand
TCGCTGGCACATCTGAGGGCAACGTCAAGACTGGACCAGTTAAACACGAATCCCGTACAGCTTGCTTCAAATCATCGTGGTAACCCTTCGCGTCCGTCCGCAAAAATCTCCATCCCTTGCTCTTGCAACGATTTTCGGTTTCAGGCGTATTCTCACTTGTAACAACGTAAAACTCTGAAACCTTCTCCGCAGACTTCACAGCCGCCACAACCCAGTCGATCAGCGGCTTGCCCAGAAACGGCAACAACGGCTTCTCAACAGGCAAACCCATCCGCTTGCCCTTGCCACCAGCCATAATCAAAGCAGGAACCTTCATACCAACACCAACATAAACACGACTGCCAACAAAATCAACGTCACAGCCCTCGCAACCTCGTTTGTTGCGCCTATCATGTCTCCTGAAACTCCCCCAAAAACGCTCTCAGCCACCTTCTCCATCAAAACCGCCACAGGAACGCTAACCAACACGATCCCAACACCTAAGAAACCTAGGAAAGGGTAAACAATCAAAACCGAAATCACATACGCCACTATGTTCAGCTTCTTCTTGGCTTTCGCCAGAAAAATCGACCCCAACCCCTTATGCGTTAGCTTACCAATCCACACGATTGTAACCATAGCTAACTTCGCTGCAACTTCAGCCGCGATAATGCCTCCAAAAGCAAACAAGGGATTCAGAAAGAATAAGCCTGCAAAAACAAGCAACTCCACAGCTAACGCCAAAAACGCTCCCGAATACGTCACCGTCCACGCATGCGCAACCATCTTCCTCTCATGCACACTCCTCATACCAACCGCATTCCCCAAATCCACCAGCCCATCAAAATGCTGAAGACCAGTCAAAACAAGCAGAAAAGCCAGCGTCATCGCCGTAGGAACCAGCTGCAAAACGAAACCGGCTGGAACCTGAACAACCAAACCAATCACGCCAAGCAAACCCGAAACCACAAAACTGCTTGCCAGAAAATAGAAGGCTCCCAACAACCCTATGAATCCGCCTATCAACGGAAACAAGTACAAATGCTCGGCAGAAGTTAAAACAAAATCCTCCTTTGCCCCAACAGGTATAATGGTTAGGAAAGACAGCAAATCCCTAAAAGTTTTTATAGCATTCAACTTCGACATATACCCTATTCACTCACCCAAAATAAGGATATAGACTTTGTTGTGGAGACCATGGCCGAACTTAAAAACAAGCGGATACTGGTAACAGGCGGCGCAGGATTCATCGGCTACCACCTCTGCACAAAACTCACAAACGCTGGCTCCGACGTAACCATCTATGACAACCTCTCCAGCGGAAAAATCCAAAACGTCAAAGACGCCCCCAAAGCAAAATTCACGAAAGGCGACATCCTCAACCTCAAACAACTCTGCAACTCTGAAAAAGCTGACGTAATTTACCACCTTGCAGCTCAAGTGGTCGTTCCGTACTCCATGGAAAACCCAACCGAAGACTTCGAAACAAACGCACGCGGAACCCTCAACTTGCTCGAAAAAGCCCGCAAAGACGATGCACGGTTAGTATTCGCTTCAAGCGCAGCAGTATACGGAAACCCAACCAAACTTCCCACACCCGAAAACTACGGTTTCCACCCCTTCTCCTGCTACGGATTATCCAAAGTCGTAGGCGAAGAATACTGCGAAATGTACGTAGGCCAATACGGCTTAGACATAACCGTCTTCCGATTCGCCAACGTTTACGGTTCAAGATGCCACGGCGTTATAAACGATTTCCTAGATAAACTCGCCCAAAACCCAGACAAACTGGTAATCATCGGAACAGGTCAACAATCGCGAGACTTCGTTCACGTCTCCGACGTCGTGGAAGCCTTGCAATCGGTTGCCTTGAAAGAGAACACTTTTGGTCAAACTTACAACTTAGGTTTCGGCAAAACAACCAAAATAATAGACCTTGCCAATATGATTCTGAAAATCCTGAACCTATCCGAAAAAACAAAGATAACAACCACAAACGTCTCGTGGCAAGGCGACATAAACACCATCTGGTTCGACATAACCAAAGCCAAAAAAGAGCTAGGCTGGACACCGGAAATAAGCCTTGAAGACCACCTGAAAAAGCTAATCGAAGAGAGGAAAATGTAACATGTCCACCACGCCAGCGAAAGGATTGGTCGCGCTTCTGCGGCTTCCATACTGGCTCATGACAGGCGGTTTGTCGCTTTTAACGGCGTTCGCCATAACCAAAGAACTCCTTGCGCCCATGACGATTCTGCTAATTTTCTTCTCGATGGCACTCATAACTTCAGCAGGCTTCTCGCTGAATGACTACTTCGACAGGGAAAGCGACGCCATAATCAAACCAAAACGTCCCATACCTTCAGGTGCACTATCCCTGAAGCAGGTAACGGTTATAGCGGGTTTACTTTTTGCTTTGGGCTTAATCCTTGCCTTGTTGATTAACACGCTTAGCTTCATAATTCTGCTGGTCGATTCAGTTCTACTGGTTATTTACTCCGCGTATGTCAAGCGTAAGTCGGGTTTCGCCGCCAACTTGTTAGTTGGATTGTTGGTAGGAACCGCATTCCTTTACGGCGAGGCGACCATTTTTCAAACGGTAAGCCTCGTTTCATTGAGCCTGTACCCTATCGCTTTTGGGACAATTGGCGGCAACATATTGCGAGATGTTTTAAGTTTCGAGGGCGATTCCAAAGTTGGTTATCCAACGCTTCCCCAGACAATTGGAAACCGCAGTTCAGTATCGGTTGCAGCCATCTTCTTTGCCGCGACAGCGGTTCTTGCGCCTCTTCCATATTTCCTCGGGTTCTTCAGCATATATTACGTGGCATTGATTTTGGTTTGGGGAATCCTGCTCATTTACGCTTCAATCAGGCTCGTGACTTCGCCTGCAACCATTGAAAACGTGAAGAAATACGAGCGCTTGATAACGAGGTCTATGATGCTGCTGATATTGTCGTTGATTTTGGAGGCTTTTCTGGGATGAAAAAATCGACAAGCATATGTCCCGTTTGTCAGAAGAAAATAGATGCCGAGTTGACGGAGAGAGACGGCAAAGTCTTAATCACCAAGAAATGCGCGGAACACGGCGACTTCTCAGCTACTCACTGGCAGAGTCCAAGCGTTTTCAACTTCGTCGACAAGTACGATTACTTCCAATTTTTTGACGATGCGCTTGCTCCGAAGAATCCCGAGGGTTGCCCGTACATCTGCGAATCTTGCAACAAACACGTTTCCGACACAGTTATTGGCGTTATTGACGTTACGAAGCGTTGCGATTTGAGGTGTGCCATTTGCTTCTCAACTTTCTCAGAGCACGAAGTTAACTACGAACCAGACAAAGCCACGCTCATTCGCATGTTGACTTTCTTGAGCAAGCGTAACCCGAAACCTCCAGCTATCCTATTTTCAGGTGGCGAACCATTACAACGTGAAGACATGCATGAAATCATCGGTGCAGCTCATAAAATGCGTTTCATGACTATTGTTGCGACTAATGGAATTAGATTGGCTGAATCACCTGAAATCGCCGCTAAACTTAAAGAAAACGGCTTAAACATTGTTTATTTGCAGTTTGACAGTTTCCACGACGAATTCTACAAGAAAGTCAGGGGTAAGAAGCTCTTCGACATTAAGATGAAGGCAGTTGAAATTTGCCGCAAACATGACATCGAGATAATTCTAGTAAACTCCTTAATGCGCAGTTATAACGATAAAGAAATAGGCGACATCGTCAAGTTCGCCGCAAGAAACAGTGACATCATTCGCGGCGTGATTTTCCAGCCCGTCGCCTTCACGGGAAGAGCCACCGATAACCCGTTCAGAGAAGCGTTGCGGGATTGGCGTTTCGTGGAAGATGTTGAAAGCCAAACCCAAGGTCAGATAACAGCGACGGATTTCTTTCCGATGTCGGTGATGGTCTCGCCGATTATGATGATGCGCAAGTTCATGAAGAAACCTTGGCCGCTGTTCTCGTGCAGCCCGCAGTGTGGCGTGGTGAACTGGATGTACGTTTCCAAGCGCGGAACCATAATCCCCATCAATCATTTTGTGGATTTTGATAAGTTTTTCGGCAGCATCGAGAAAACGGCGAGGTCTGTGGAGACGAAGGGAAGATTTGCTTTGCTTTCAACGCTGTTTTTGGCCGCTGTGCGATCTTTGAACTGGCCATTGGTTACGAAGGAGATTGGTTTCTTCCCGTTGATGACGACGATTCTGAGGACGCATATTAGCCCAACTTATCAGTCGCTGGGCAAATTGCGCAGACGGATTTTCTTGCTCGGCTGCATGGCTTTCATGGATCAGTACAACTTTGACGTAAACCGCGTTCGGCGATGCGTAGTGCATTATGTTACGCCTGATTTGAAGGTCATACCGTTCTGCGCCTACAATAACGTGCACAGGATTGCGACTGAGGAAGAGTACGCCGCCAAACAGGGTGCGCTAAAATAGCGTTGAAGGTTCTTTCACCGTAAGTTTATAATAGTTTGCGGGTTGAGGATGTAGCGCTGTTGAAACGCCATGGCTGCGAAGCGCCTTTGCATCATAACGCACACGTTCCTGCCCCACGTCGGCGGCATAGAGAGGGTTGTTTATGAGCAGGGCAAGCGGTTGATGCAGCGCGGGTTTGACGTGACGGTTTTGACGAGCAGGATGCACACCGCCAAAAGCTACGTCATCGACGGTATCCGAGTCCGCTGCTATGACTCTTTGAACGCGGCGTTTGGCTTAGGTATCCCGTACCCTGTTCCGCAAATCAACAGCTTCAAAACTTTCCTCAAATGCGTCAACGCAAGCGATCTTGTTCACGTTCATGGTCACCCTTACCTCTCATCGCTGTACGCCGCCAAACTCGCCAAATTTTACGAGAAGCCCGTGGTGCTTACACAGCACAACACGTTCATAGCGTACGCAGGCGGTTTCTGGGACCACGTCGAATGGCTAAACGATGCCGCAGTGGGTAAACAGGTTCTTAAAAACGCGGACAGGATAATCACGGTCAGCACCGCCACAAAACGCTACGTGCTCAGCCTCGGAGCAGACCCAGCGCGAATGAGTGTTCTCCACAATGGCGTTGACGTCGACCGCTTCAAACCACTGAAAACTTTGAGAGAGGAAAAGCGCAGGAAGCTCGGGATCCCCACGAAGGCCACCGTCATCCTCACTGTCAGACGCCTCGTGTACAAGAACGGCATCGACACCCTAATCGAAACCGCAACCACAGCCATAAAGCAAAACCCGAACCTCATCTTCCTAGTCGTCGGAACAGGACCAGACCAAACCCAAATCCAAACCCAAGCCAAACAACTCGGAATCTCAAGGAACTTCAGACTCATGGGCTTTGTATCCGATGAGGAACTGCCATCATTCTACAACGCCGCAGACCTATTCGTTCTGCCATCCAAGTCCGGCGAAGGCTTACCACTCGTATCGCTGGAAGCTATGGCTTGCGGTCTGCCCGTCATAGCAACGGATGTGGGTGGAATCAGAGAGATTATTCCAGAAGGCTATGGAAAATTCGTCCCACCAGATTCACCCGACACGATGGCTGAAGCCGTCATTGAATTCTCACAGGTTAACCTTCAACCGCTCAAGCAAAAACTACGAACCAGGGTTGAGGACAGGTTCAGCTGGGAAAAAAACGTTGAACAACTAGCCCAAATTTACGAACAACTTATTTAGGATGCCGCAAAAAGAAGGGTATAGGGCGCGCAGAAGCGAGAGAACAAATTGATGACCACAAAAGTCGAAATGGTATCTGTCGTAATTCCCACCCTCAACGAAGCAGGCAACATACTCGAAGCAGTAAACACCATACAACAGGAACTCGCTTATCCGAAAGAAATCATCGTCGTCGACGGCAACTCCACCGACGGAACCATCCAAATAGTCAAAAACATCAACTTCTGCAAACTCATAATCGAACCACGCCGCGGCTACGGCATCGCCCTCCGAACAGGAATGAAAAAAGCCAAAGGCGACATCATCATCATGGTCGACGGCGACGGCACCTACGAATTCAAACACATCAACCGCCTACTAGACGAAATGATAAAGAATGACGCGGAAATGTGCCTCGCCACACGCATGTATGACCCAAAAAAAGCCATGGGCTTGACCAACTTTATCGGAAACAAAGTCATAACCTGGTGCTTCGACTTCTTCTACAAACAATTCCTCAGCGACAGCCAATCAGGCTTCCGAGCCATATCTCACGCAAGCCTGGAAAAAGTCGAACTCAAAGAAGACGACATGGCGTTCGCCACAGAAATGCTCGTAGAATTCGCCAAGAAAGGCTTCAAAATGGTCGAAGTCCACTCAACCTACAAGTCAAGAAAATACGGCAAAACCAAACTTAGAAAAGTCAAGTCAGGGATAGAGATATTCACGACGATGCTTAAGGGATTCACACGGGGAATCTAAACATGGAAGGTTTAGGGTTAGGCGACAACAAAGGGTACGTAATTCCTATCGGCGTGGTCCTCATATTCGTAGCGGCACTGGCTACAGGCTACTACTTTTGGACCAGAGGTCCACCAGAAGGATACACCACAATCAGCTTGCTTGACGCCAATGGGAGAGCTGAAAACTACCCTGAACTCGTCATCATCGGGGAAAACAACACTTTCAGCGTAGCGGTTAACGTTGAGAACCACATGGGAAAAACCCTGCCCTTCGAAGTCAGAGTAAAAATAACCGAACAGGTAAACCCCGACTTCCCAGTCCAAGGTGAAGCGCTTTACGTCAATGCTGTGACGCTCGAAAACGGCGGAAAATGGAACATAACCGCAACCACCACAATAGACACGCTAGGCAACTATATGGTTGTATACGAACTCTGGACTCAGAAAGAAAACTCGGCACTCGAGTTCACAGGAAACGCCTGCGTCCTAAACGTAGAAGCCATCAACCAAACATAGCGCCGAAAAAACAAACACAAGGCAACAAAAGTCTATTCTCACTTTATGTTGCCTGTTTAATACAAGGGGGCTATAGAAAAAACGCGCGACAGCACCAGCTATTTCTGTTTCTTAAGGACTTTCGTGTACATGTTTGATGAAGCGCCTGCAATCAACGCTGCAACAGCGTCGTTTGTTATGGGTCCAAGCTTTTTCAGGATTCCTGGTTTGGCTTGGTCGAACCGCGTGTACTCGAAAACTCCTTTCGTCCCAGCGATGTAATTGGCTATTGCTAACCCGAGAACTTCGTCAGCCACCAATCCCGGTCTCCCTTGAAAACGCTCTTTGGATAAACCGGGAATCAACCCTTTCTCCGCGTCTTCCTGTGCACGGAAAGCGGCAACGAGCAGACACGAAATATTCACATCCGCCAACGCATCCAACAGCTCCTCACGCAATAACACAGCCGCTTTCGCCACGTTCTCCAAGCCCGGATGAGGTACAAACATCTCCAAACCCGCATCCACAAGCTCTTTCAGCGATATGCCCTTCTGCTCCAGAAACTCCAACAACGCAGGCTTCTCCACATCCATATTACATCAGCAAACAGCATTGAACCGCCATGTTTCTCTTAACCTTTACGCGCATAACCAATCATAACAATACTTATATGGAAACATTGGATAAACCATCCATATCGAAAAACCAGCAAACTCACAAAAAAGGTGAAAAAACAACATGAAACTAATCGCATCCTGGTCAGGTGGAAAAGATAGCTGCTTCGCCCTCCACAAAGCACAGCAGCAAGGGCATACAATTCAAAACCTCCTCATCATGATGCAAGACCAAGGCAAAAGCAACTTCCACATGATCAGCACTGAACTTTTAGACGCTCAATCCGAAGCACTCGGCATCCCAATCACCAAACAGCCAACCACACCAGAAACGTACGAACAACAATTCAAAAAAGCACTCCGCGAAGCGAAAGTCAAAGGCGCACAAGGCCTCGTCACAGGAGACATATTCGACGTAGCCCAACACGAAGCAGGATGGCTCGAACGCATCTGCGCAAACGTCGGGTTAACACCAGTAAAACCCCTCTGGCACAGAGACACTACGCAAGTCCTTAACGAATTCATAAACGTAGGCTTCAAAGCCATTGTTGTTCGCGTAAAAACCGCCGTTCTCGGCATGGAATACCTCGGCAGAACAATAGACACCCAATTCTTCAACGACCTCAAGAAACTCGGTAACGTAGACTTATGCGGAGAATACGGTGAATACCACACCTTCGTCATAGACGGACCAATCTTCAAGAAAAAAATAGAAATCCAAGAAACCAAAACCTCAACCATAAACGGTTGGGGAAGACTCGAAATCACCAAATTCGCCCTCAAACCAAAAACAAAAGGCGGATAAACCAACCGTGAAAACAACCTTCGACATCCAGTACGCCAGCAATAGATCCAAAGCAGAAAACTTCCTAAACGAAATCCAAGCCAAAAAACCCCTATTCATCTGCACCATCGCCACCACAGAAACCGGCAAAATCACCGGCATCAGCGCAGCAGGCCAACACCCAGAATTCACTGACTACACGCCACCAGCAGACGCCGAACTGCTCTTGCTCGGCAAATGCAAGTGCATCAATGGCGTTCCAGTCACGCCAGACGGGATTCCCACACCAGCACTAATAACCATGTCGGCACTGCGCCTAGCAGACGTTCCCGTGTTGGTTGCTAGTGGCGGATTAAAAGTCAAGCCTCAGATTCCATTTCTAGATCTGGGCGGAAACCTTGGCAGAGACATCCGAACCGGAAACGCCGTCGATAACGTCGCCGAACTCATCGCAAGAGCCAAACTAGCAGGAGAACAATTGGCGAAAACAGTAGACTACCTCGTTATCGGCGAAAGCATTCCCGGAGGAACCACAACCGCGCTTGGCGTTTTATCAGCGATGGGCGTTGACGCCGAAGGCAAAGTGAGCAGCAGCATGCCTGAGAACCCACATAAGTTAAAGTGTGATGCCGTTCGGGCTGGGTTGGCGGCTGCGGGTGAACGTTTTGGCAGTTTGGCGGGTAATCCTGTTCGGGCTGTTTCGTGTGTGGGTGACCCGATGATGGCTGCGTTCGCGGGTTTAGTGGTTGGTGCTGCGGGTCAGGTTCCGGTTTTGATGGCTGGTGGGACGCAGATGACGGCTGTGCTTGCAGTGGTTAATGCTTTGAATCCTGACGTTTTGTGTAACGTGGCGATTGGCACTACTATGTGGGTTATTAATGACTCTTCTTCGGATATTCGCGGCATTGTTTCGCAGATTGCGGATGTGCCAGTTTTGGCGGCTGATTTGGATTTTGGCGGTTCAAGATTTGATGGGTTGAAAGCTTATGAGAAAGGCATCGTGAAAGAAGGCGTTGGTGCCGGTGGCGCTGCAATAGCGGCGATGGCTGCGACAGGTGGCGCGGTCACGAAGGATATGCTTTTGCGTGAGATTGAGCATAACTATGCCGTATTGATGGGCGCGAAGTGATTTGAGCGATGCTGAAAGAGATTAAGAATCTCTTGTCTTTCCTCACCACCATTCCAGTTAGAATGGATAAGGATTGCCTGGTTGATTCTGCGCGTTTCATGTTTGTTTTCCCTTTGATAGGCGCTTTGCTCGGGCTTTTGGCGGGCTTGTTTGGCTGGTTGACTTCTTTGTTTCTTCCGAGTTTGGTGGTTGGTGGTTTGATTTTAGGTGTTTTGCTCTTGTTGACTGGTCTTCATCATACTGATGGGTTGCTGGATTTTGGTGATGGTGTGATGGCTCATGGTTCGTCTGAGCGGAAAATTGAGGTTATGCATGACCAGTTGACTGGTGCTGGAGGTTTGTCGTTGGGTATTATGACTTTTTTGGTTACGGCATTTTCCATTGCTGAATTGGATTTGCCGATTACTGTTTGGGGAATTCCAGTTATTATTTCGGGCTTGGTGGTTGCTGAGGTTTCGGCGAAGCTCTCTATGGTTGTGGGGGCTTGGGCTGGGAGAGCTGTGCATGAGGGCATGAACTCTTCTTTCTTGGCTGCCATGCACGGTGAAAAGGGTGATGCGCGTTTAATTGCTGCCTTAGCCATTTCGTTGGGTGTGGCTGTACCTTTGCTGTGGTTGGCTGGTGCAATTGCGGTGTTGGCTGCGGTCATCACAGGTCTTGTTATGGTTGGGATTTCTCATTGGCATTTTAACGGTGTGACGGGTGACGTTTTGGGCGCGACGAATGAGCTTTCACGAATGGTTTCTCTTATTACTTTGTTGGCGGTGATTCGATGGGTGTAACCGCGATTGTTATGGCTGGTGGAAAAGGCACTCGAATGGGGCTTTCGGGGGAGAAGCCTTTGCTTGAGGTTGGCGGCAAACCCGCAATTGAGCACGTCATCAAATCATTGCAAGCCGCAAAAAAGGTTGAGTCCATTGTTGTTGCTGTGACTGATTTTGCTCCTAAAACAGCTGATTTCGTTTCAAAGTTCCCCGTGAAAATCGTGAAGACTCCTGGGAAAGAATACATCTATGACATGCAATACGTCATCAAGAAGCTCAAGTTGGAAACGGTTTTGACCATTGCCGCTGATCTGCCTTTGATTACAAGCGAAATAATAGACAGCATCTCGGAATATTACGAGCGGTGTGGTAAGCCAGCGTTGACTGTTGTAGTGCCAATGAAAACCAAAACGAAGCTGGGAATGAGTGGAGAATACGCCTTCACACTAAACGACAAACTCGTAGTTCCCACAGGAATCAACATGATTGACGGACGAAAAATCGACGAAGAGGAACTGGACCAAGAAATTTGCGTGTTAGATCGCGAAGAAATCGCCGTTAACATCAACACAGTTCAGGAACTGCGGACAGCTGAGGGCATGTTCAAGAAAGTGGTTACAGCTTAAGTGCTCGGAGACTAGTAACCCCTCCCTTATTTAAAGCGGCAACATAGAGCGAGGAAAGACCGCCTCAGTTTACGCGTCAAGAGTCTCAGCAACCCTAAACCAAAAACCGAGAACGCCCCACAGCTCGTAACCATTGATATGCGCTTTGGGTGTAATTTTGAAAAACTGTTTTATAGCACACTTCTGCTTTGAAACTGTTTTATAGGACTTTGGGGGCGACGTGAAGGTTCAATGAGGAAGAATTCGGTTTTTATCTTTGTGATATTTACCGTGTTATCTTTAGGCTTGACTTTGGTTCCGCACGTGTCCAGTCAACCAGAAAATATCAAGGTTCTGAGCTACAACTGGTACATTGACTCACTAGGCTACTTCGTAGTGGTTGGAGAAGTGCAGAACGTGGGTCAAAACACAGTAGACATAGTCGGATTGAGTGGAACAGTCTACACCACGGACGGAACAGCTCGGGCAAATTCCTTCACCCAAGCTTTCGTGCAATATCTCGTCCCACAACAAAAGGCACCCTTTTACATGGAGTTTTTCCCTGGGAGCAGCGCATCAGGCGACCTAAGCTGGCTATCCCTCGGAGTCGACCGCGTCGATTTCACAGTCGAACAGGCGGAGGCAACAAGTAACTATCAATACCCAGACTTAACAATCAAAGACAACACAGGAGCTACTGATGGGGAAGGCGTCTACTGGGTCAGCGGCACCATTCAAAACACAGGCACCCAAACAGCCAAAAACATCCGGGTGATAGGCACCTTCTATAACAACTCAGGCGCCGTGGTCGCGGTAGGACACACAGGCAACGAACCTCTAACTGCCTCTCTAGCTTCTTCCGGGACTCTTTCATTCAGGTTTGGCGCGTGGGACATGAATCAAACTGAAGTGCCTGCAAACCTTAAAATCTCAAGTTTCTTGCTTCTGGTACAGACGGAAGAACCAATTCTCCAAGGAACTCCACCTCCACCATCCACACCCACTCCAACTACCCCAACCGATACTCCTCCATCATCCACGGAACCCTCAGACTCCAACCCCACTAACCCCACCGATTCAACACCGTGGTCAACCTACGCAATAGTGGCTGTAATAGTCGTTCTTGGGTTCGTCGGAGCCATACTGTTGCTAAGAAAACGGCAGTCTAAACCGACAATAAAACAGAAGTCACAAATGAAAAGAAAACAGAAATAACTCGAAAACTGCTGTCACATACTAAAACTTGCACTCATTCCTTGGCGGCTTGCTCCGTCATTTTCTTAACAAATTCCCTGATGTCCTCAGGTTTCCCATAAGCAGTTAGATGGCCATCTTTCTCTGTTTTGAGCGAGAGTCTTGATTCCTCAGCGAGCTGCTTCAGCTTCTCAGCAGGCAAGCTAGTAATAGGCATTACTCGAACCCACTTTTGGTCGCGGGGTAAACCCGGAATAAACCGCGACTCTTCTTTCGCCTCTTCTCTTACACATCCGCACGTTTCAACGGTGGCTTTGTCCAGTTTTCTGAGCCATTCGTCGATGCGCTCGGGTGGAAAGGTTTTCTGGGCTTCGGTGATGAGATAGCTTTCCACGTTTCTGAGGTACTGCTCAGTCGGCGGAGCCATCTTGCCCTTGCCAGTTTCGGCGTTCATGAGTTTAATCATGGTTTTCGCCGCTTTCAAATCCGTCATGACCGTTACGGGTACAGTTAAGCCTTTTTTTCGGAATTCTATTATGATGTTTTCCAGAATCTTCCAAGTTTCCGAGTATCCCAAGTCTGCAACGCCTCACTTCAATTGAGGATTAAACTGTTAAAAAGGATTCTCACTCGGCTCAATTAGCTTAGAGTTTAGGGGCACGCTAACGTGTCTTTGGTTTTGCAGAAATCGCAGTTTTCAATGTCAACCATCGGGTCGAAGGCTTTGTGAATGCTGCACAAGTACCCTTTTGACCGTATAGTCCTGCAGATTTCGCAGAAAGAAGTCAGCTTGTCCGTGTATGTTGGATTGCCGTTAACGAGGAAACTCGCATGCTTCGTCACAAGCGCCGTGATTTCAGCATCGGCGTCCAAGTTAATCGAGTTGCCGCGCAGTTTCTGCTGGTAAAGGCTTACGGCAGGCTGGCTGATTCCAAGAAGCTTCGCTGCTTCGGCTTGGTTCAGGTTGTGCGTGTTCATAAGCTCGTTTGCCACCATCGCGCGGACAGAAGGCAAAGCAATCTTTACTGCTATTTCGCAAGGGGTTAGCATTTTCATGTGTCGCCTCTTGTGATTTGTGGGAAGGTGTACATATAGTTTATTACGATAGTAATTCTAAGCGCCCGCGACTGCCGTTGAGAAGCATATCATATCTCAATACACTCTCACCAAAATCAGCGGAATTCCGATTTTACACACCACGTCTGCGCTTAACTTGACGAAAAGCATAAACTTTAACCGACACCACGAACCCATATTGGTCAAAGGAATTTTACTAAAGAAATTATGGTGACTGAATTTGTCTGAAAACAAGAAAGCATCCATCAAAGAAGCTATCAGGCAACTGCACGCTGGTGTGCCTCCTGAACAGGTCAAAGAAAAATTCAGGGATGTCCTCGAAGGAACAGATTCGCTGGAAATTGCGAAAATAGAAGAGGAACTAGCAAAAGAAGGCATGAAAAGAGAAGAAATGCGAAAACTCTGCGACGTGCACATGGCCATCTTCAAAGAACAACTGGAAAAGCAGATGCCAAATATGAAGCCTAGCCAACCCATTGCCATTCTCATGGAAGAACACAAAATAATGCTCCAGATGGCGGAAAAACTAACTTCCCTATCCAACAAAATCCTAAAAGTCACAGACATGCGCTACGTCACCGAAGAAATCCACCAAGTCGAACACGTAGCGGAAGACTTCACAGACGCGGACAAACATTACCTAAGGGAAGAAAACGTCCTGTTTCCAATCGTGGAGAAGCATGGGATAACAGAGCCGCCTGCCATAATGTGGATGGAACACGACCAGATACGCGAACAGAAAAAACAACTACACAAACTCATAGCCGACCTGAAAACCTCAGGCTTTGACGATTTCAAGCAACAACTCTGGGAAACCGCTAAGTCACTGAGCGAACTGCTTGCAAATCATTTTTACAAGGAAAACAACATCCTTTTCCCAGCCGCCATGAGCGTCGTCACCGAAGCCGAATGGGTGGCGGTGAGGAAGGAATTCGACGAAATCGGGTACTGCTGCTTCACCCCGCCTGAATTAACCGTTCCAGCTCAGGCTGAAACCATCGTCGCCCAAGCGCCTGTGTCCGAAGGCGTCCTGAGCTTCGAAACTGGAAACCTCACAAAAGAACAGCTAGAAGCCATGCTGAACTCGCTTCCCGTGGACGTAACCTTCGTCGACGCAAACGACACCGTGCAGTACTTCAACAAGCCTGAGAAAAGATTCTTCGTACGCACCAAAGCCGTCATCGGAAGAAAAGTCGCAATGTGTCATCCTGAAAAAAGCCTCCACATCGTAACCAGAATCGTGGAATCATTCAAGAGTGGAAAGAAGGATTCTGCCGCGTTCTGGATAAACCTGCAAAACCGACTGCTACACATACGGTTCTTCGCAGTAAGAGATAACAGTGGAAAATACTTAGGTGCAATCGAAGTCGTCCAAGACGTTACTAAAATCAAGCAACTCGAAGGCGAAAGACGCCTCTTGGACTGGACAGACTAACACCCCTCCCATCTTCAATCTCTCCTCTCTTTTCAACCCAAGCGCATTCAGGAAGGAACAGAAAAATGAAACTCACAACAATCAAGTCCGAAGGCTTAGCCCACAACAGTTACTACCTCTCCGACGAGACAGAAGCTGTGGTCATCGACCCGCGTAGAGACTGCCAAATCTACAAGCGCTTGGCTGAGAAGGAATGCGCAAAAATCCGTTATATTCTTGAGACCCATCGAAACGAAGACTACGTTGTTGGTTCGGTTGAGCTCCAAAACATGACCGATGCCGAAATCGGTCACAGCAAGGCTTTGCCGTTCAAGTACGGCGATCATAATTTTGGCGACGGGGACACAATCAACGTTGGCAGCCTGCGGATCAGAGTGCTGCATACGCCTGGTCATACTGATGAATCACTATGCTACATCGTTCACAGCTCAGAAAACCCTGAAGAAGCGGCGATTGTACTCACTGGCGACACGCTTTTTGTCGGTTCGGTGGGGCGGACAGACCTCTACGGCAAAAAAGCCCAAGCCAAACAGGCTAGAAAGCTGCACGAAAGCATAAACGAGAAGTTGTTGCCGCTGGGAGAACATGTTGTCATCTATCCTGCTCATGGCGCGGGCAGTGTTTGCGGCGGAAACATCGGTTCCATGGAAATCAGCACGTTAGGGTACGAGAAGAAAACCAACCCGTACCTCAGGCTTGACGAGGATGCTTTCGTGGAACGCGCCGAGAGTGAAGAGTTGATTGTGCCGCGGTACTTCAAGAAAATGGAAGAATACAACCTCCAAGGTCCACCGTTGCTGAGCGAACTCTCATTTCCTAAACCATTCAGCATTGCAGATTTTGAGGCGGAAATGCACGAGCCAAACATGCTCATGGTAGATA
>DATEAU010000040.1:0-7981 GCA_035288165.1 Bathyarchaeia archaeon | reverse complement strand
ATAGAAATCCTGGGCGTCATCGAAAAAGCGATTGAATACTCCAACAAGATTGTCAATGATTTGCTGGAATACTCAAGAGAGCTAACCTTGAAGCTCACCGCCACCACTCCGAAGGCGTTGCTTAAGGACGCTTTATCAGTCGTTAACGTTCCCAAAGGAATTCAGATTGTAGACGCAACTGAGGATAATGTTGAAGTGAAGGCTGACACCGCGAAGATCATGAGGGCTTTCGTCAACATAATCAACAACGCGATTGACGCCATGCCAGAAGGCGGAACCCTAACAGTGACCAGCAAACATACGAAAGATAGATGGCAAATTGTCTTCCACGACACTGGAGCGGGGATGTCAAAGAAGACCCTGAGCAAACTCTGGTCACCGCTTTTCACAACGAAAGCCAAAGGGATGGGTTTCGGCTTAGCCATCAGCAAACGCACGGTCGAAGCTCACGAAGGCAAAATATCAGTCAAAAGCCAACTTGGAAAAGGAACCACATTCACCATAACACTTCCAATTTGCTCCCGCACAGCAAACGAGACAGAAGAAACATGGATTTTCAACAATGACTCGATACGAGCAACAATAAAAGCTTAAAAACCCTGTCTTTAACCGTTTCTTCCCAATTTTTCCCTTTAAAAAAGGGAGGGGGTAGACAAAAGAGCACAATAATCTTTCGACTATTCACCTTCTTCTTTTCCTACTTTTCCAAACCCTCGGCGTTTGAACCTCAGCTTTGCAGTCAGTATCTTTTCCGTGGCGAAGAGTCTCGATGCAACGTACATGACGACTATTGTGAAGGCCGCAACGTAGATTATGCCTAATGCCACTGTGAGGTAGTCACCTGCGATTACTGCTTTGCTGGCTATGACTGGTTGACTGAAGGGAACCGCGAAAAGGATTGCTTTTATCGGTAATGGTAGCACATTGATGTCGATGTACACTAGAGCTAATGATGGAATGAAGATCAACGGGTAAACGTAACCCACAAGTGCCGTGGCGCCCCTGACGTCTTCTGCGAAAGCGGACATGATGACGGCAAGCGCTAAACCTGCGAGCAAAGTGACGAAGAGTGTTATGCCGAGCAGGACATATCCGAAAACTGTTGGTGCAAGTCCCAGCGCAGCCAAGTCAACCGTTGGACCAGCGGTTGGAGCGCCTGATAGGATTGAGCTGAAAAGGTAACTGTAACCTATTAGATAGGTTAAAGCGCCTGCGCCTGCGACGATAGCGCTGCTAGAGAGTTTTCCCATGAGGATGGAGAACCTGTCGACTGGAACGGTCAGGAGGGTTTCGAGGGTTTTCTCCTCTTTCTCCATCGCCACCGAAGTAGCTGCAATCTGCATTGAATAAGTGAGCAAGATCATTATGGTTATTGGCAGGATTATGGATTGGGAAAGCAACAATTGCGAGAGAATGGCTGGATCCACGTTTTCCTGAATTTCGCCTTTGATGATGGATGACTGCTTGGTAAGCAGCGCGTCTGGAGCTACGTAACGGTTGAAACTGTAGACAACGCTTGATATGCCCGCTGAGCCGATGTTTGAGAAGATGCCGCCTATGGCGAATTCCCCGTAAATATTCACTCTGGCTGTCGTGTTGGCGTCTCCAGCGAAGTGTTTGGTCATGTTCTCGGTGAAGTCTTGGGGGATTTCGATGAATTGCGTCACATTGTTCTCTGCCAACAACCCTTGGTCTACAAGCTGCTGTGGAGTCAGGTTGTTTACGATAGTGGGTTTGGCTCCTGCGGCTTTGAGGTAGTCGATGAGTATTTGGCTCCAGTTGCCATTGTCATTGTTGAGAATCAAGATTCTGGTTTCTTGCGCCTGCTCGATAGCGGTTTGCTGCGCATACCCTAGAACAGCGCCGAGGGCGGGGAACATAACGATTGGGATAATGATGATTCCGATGAGGATTTTCGGGTCACGGATCAGTTCCTTGAGCTCTTTCACCAGTATGTTTTTGAATCCTTTAAGCATACCCAATCACCTTAGCGAAAACTTCCTCCAAATTCTGGCTCTCGTACTTGGCTTTTAATTCGGCTGGTTCGCCTTCAACCACGATTTTACCCTTGTTCAGCAGTGCCACGCGGTTGCAGAGGAACTCAACTTCAAGCATGTTGTGGCTGCTCAGCAACACGGTGGTGCCATGGTCTTTAACGTACTGTTTGATAATTTGCCTCACATGGTAAGCGTGTAAGACGTCTAAGCCGCTTGCGGGTTCATCCAGCACGGCGAGCCTCGGCTTCGTCATCAACGCTCTCGCAACGAGTAAACGTCGTTTCATGCCTTTACTGTACGTTTTCGCCCTGTCTTTCAGGCGGTTGCCTAACCCGCTGATTTCCACCGCTTCCGCGATGGCTTTCTGCGTGTCTCCTTCAGCGAATTTCGCCATGAATTCGAGGTATTCCATTCCTGAAAGGTTCGGGTATGCTCCTGCTTCTTCAGGCAAGTAACTGATTATCTTGCGGACTTCGCCTGGCTGGATAACGGCGTCTAAGCCAAAGATTTGCATGCTGCCTGAAGTCGGAAGAATCAACGTGCTGACAATGCGGAGAGAGGTGGTTTTCCCCGCACCGTTGGGTCCGATTAACCCGAAGATTTCGCCCTGCTTAATGGTGAAGGATAAATTGTCCAGTGCACGTATGTTGCCGAACTGTTTAACCAAGTTTTGCGCGTTAACCGCTAAACTCAAGCTATTGCACCTTTCCCGTTCTGTTTTTCGCTTATGATTATTTAAGGCTTTACTGCATGGAGAAACGTTCTGAATTTTGAATTAATCTTACCTAGCTACTGTTATTTCTGAGGCTACGGGAGTTGGAGGGAATACAGTAACAGATATAATCGGCTTGAACGGTAGCCATTAGACAATAGGCACTTGCTATAATCCGCAATGGTTGGTCCAGTTTGAACGACAAGTCACGACGAATAATGCGCATCCTGCTCCAGATAGTTGTCATGGTAGCCCTTATCGGGGGATTGCTCTGGTACGTGGGCGTAGGCTCCCTAGTAGCCACGTTGAGCCAGATGAAACTGGAGTATTTTGCTCTCGCGTTTCTGGCTTACTTCGGCATAAACTTGCTGTTTGCAGTGCGGCTCATGCGGGTGCTGAAAAGAGAAGGGTACAAAACATCCTTCGGCAAAACGCTCTTCGCCCAATACGCGGGAATGCTAACAAGCGATTTCACGCCTGGGCGCTCAGGCTACTTCTTCACTCCAGTATACCTCCGAGATCAAGATGTGCCGACTTCGGTCAGCCTTTCAGGCATTCTCGGGATTCAGACAGTGGAGTTTCTCTTCAAAGTTTTCGGCGGAGTCCTTGCCTTAGTCTTCCTGATTGAAACCGTGAATCTACTGGCCATAAACCAAACCCTATTCATACTCAGCGCCGTAGGCGTAGTCCTAATGCTCGTAGGGGCCGCACTGTTAGCGGCATTAAGCTGGTCTCAGCGGGTAATCAAGCTGTTCAACCGCATCGCAACCTCGCGTTTCCTTTCCAGATTCACGGGCGGTCTTGTTGGAAAAGTGGAAGAGTACAAGCAAAGCGCTCAGAGGACGCGAAAAGCAATTCCTGAAATCGCGCTTTTGACGTTTGCTTGCTGGTTGCTGAAAGGGTTAGAATGGTACTTCGTTGGTCTAGCTTTAGGGATTGGGCAAATAGGCTGGCTCGGCTTTTTCCTCCTGCACCCTCTCGTTACAGCGTTGGGGTTCGTGCCGTTGACGCCTTCGGGCATAGGCTTCCAAGAAGGAGCTATAGTCGCTGTCCTAACCCCAATTTTAACGGCAGGCGGCATGCCCTTAGAGACGGCGCTAGCAGGAGCTACTGCGTTTGCCTTGCTCTCACGAGTTTTGCTGATAGTTGAAGACTTGGCGGGCGTACCCCAAATCGCGAAATCGACCAGTGGACTCGTTTTCTCTAAAAAGCATGAGATAGACGAAAAGCAACCTCAGAATCCTGCGCCGCTATGAGCCTTCAGTAAGCCTGCCTTTCGTGTAGGGCACAAGCTCCCTAACCCGCTCAATGGATGCTTTCGCAACTTTTTCACGTTGCTCCTTCGGCAACTTAACCCACAAAGCGTGCAAAATCTTTTTCAGGATTTCCTTGCCCTCAACGTCTCCAGGTCCCAAAACCACGTAAACCTTCGCCTTGGCTTTCACAGCATCAACAGGTCCACCCACGAAGCGCACTTCGCCTTCGTCATCAACGACGCCTACCGCCATTTTCAATGCCAAGCCACGCAGCCAATTCCGTTTACCAACTACCGCAAAGGCGCCGTGAGCCACGTATTCGCCTGAGGGACCAGTTTTGCTTAGCTGGTCAGGCTTAACCCAGTAAACGTCAAGTGAGCCGAGTCCCTCGCGCCAGGCTCTGCTGAACGCGGCGGCGAATTCGCCTGCTTCACGTAGCGTCTGGTCACTTGTGGTTTTGCCCTCGGTTTTGACGACAACGAACGGCGCGCCCATGATGTCAGCGTGGAAAACTATATCGTCTTTCTCTGCGTGTTTCTTGACTAGGATTTCGTTGCTCACCGTGTCCTTGCCCGCGACCACTAGATAGCCTTCGGACGACGTGAACCAGCGGAACTTCTCAAACCACTCCTTGCCCTCGACCTTGCGCTTGACGAAATCCTCCATCACTTCAGCAGGCTTAGCCAGCTTCACTGCCTCAGCTGCGCCTAGGCGTTTTTCGGCTTCAGCCAGTTTCCGCCGTGACTCCTCCAATGCCGTCAATGTGCCAGCGGCTTTCTGTTTCGCTTTCTTGCCTCTGTCGTAGTACTCGGCTGCGTTCTCGAAAAGCGTCTTTCGGAAGCCCACGCTGAAACGCAAGGTCTCCACGCAAACGATTATGGCTTGGTTCCGTGCTTCGAAGGATTCGAAAAGGGTCTCAGCAGTTTTACCCGCGGCTTTTGCTGCCAGCGTCTCGGAAACCACTGTGTTCCAGTCTCTCTCTTCAAGCTTTGCGTTGTTGAACTTGTCCAGCAACTCTTGGATTTCGATAGAGTGCGCGTAGATGGCGTTGCCGATTTGCTTTTCACTTTCCGCTTTGGCTTCGGCTTCACGTAAGGCTTGCTCCTGTTCCGATACTACTCGCTTGAGCCTGTTTGCTTCACGCTGCAGCTCGTCAGCCCCAATGGTGACCTCGATGACTTTTTCAGCCGCCGTTACTCGTAGGTAAAACTCGTCCAAAGCCTCGTTGAAGCTGTGGTAAGCCTGAGCTTTGAGGGCTCCGTAACGTTTAAGCTTGAACGGAACAGCATCCACGAAACTGTCTGCCCCATCCAAAACAATGTGCGGCTCAGTTTTGCCGCCAGCAACAGCCACAATTAGGCTCTGGAGGCTGCCATAAATGGCGCTGACTTCAGCTTCGGTTAAGCTTGAGCAAAGCCGAGACTTCTCCACCCCAGCCCTCAACAGGGTTTCTTCCGCGTAAACGCCACCCAACCCTAAGGAACGCGCTAAAGACCTCACAACCTCAATGTCGCCAGCTTCCCCAAGTGTTTTCACCAGTTCTTCCCTTGTCACTTTTAACGGGTTTTTTCCCCTCGTAGGTGGAAACTGGTAGGTTTCGCCGCGGACTATGTTGCGGTCGCGCATGTGCTTGTAAATCAATGCCTGAAGGATTTCGCCTTTTTCGCTTGCCAAGATAAGGTTGCCCTCCCCGAAAAGCTCCAGAATCAAGCGCAGCTTCCCTGTGTTCGTGTCAAAGCCAAACATGGCTATTCGTTCAAACTCGTGCTGTTCAACGATACGGAGCCACGCGTTCCGCAAATACTTTCTTAACGCCATGCAGAAAGAGGGCGGTGTGTGAGGCTTCTCTAACGCGTAAGCAGTCAAGTTCAGTCGTCTGCCCGCTTCCAAGGTTAGCCGCAACGGTGGCGTGTCCGTTTTGTGCAGTTTCAGTAGCAGGGTTTTTTCGTTGAGCTGGTAAATGTTGTTGACCCTGGAATTCGTGACTATGTCTTTTAGTTCGTGGACTACGGCGGATACGTCGAAGCTTGTGAATTCTTTTTTGGGCAAACGGTTTCACTCCATGCTGCTTCATTTAGGCTTGAGGCTATAAATAACATTCCCGCCTGCATGAGCGCATGGAAAGCTTTTAACCTTCGTCCCAGCTTTAGCATTTTGCGTACTGAGCTTTTAAAGGAAGGATTGAGAGTTGTTGGAGCAGAAAGAATGCGTAATTCCTATTCATAGACCAAACAACACCGAACTCTTGTTTTTCTTCGCGTGCGGCGTAATCATGAGTGTTCCAATCACCCTCATCTTTGCTGCACTTGCCGACCCCCTGCTTGTCGGGCTTGAAGAATCCGTCGCAACAATAATCTCTGTAGCCATTTTCCCGCCTTTTATTGAAGAATTCTCAAAAATCTTCCCACTCTATTACCGTCACGGCGAAACCCAACGATCCATCATGCAACTCGCCTTAGCTGTTGGCTTAGGATTCGGATTTGTAGAAATGATAACTTACGGAGTGATCTTTGGAGTTGGAATCCTTCCCTTTCGGTTGCTAGGTTTGCTCTTTCACCCCGCAAGCACAGCCATAGCAGCGTACGGTATAGCCACGAAAAGACCCCTGCCGTATTACGCTTTGGCGGTCGCGCTTCACTTCTTAAACAATTTTCTTGCTATAACCGATTATCTGCCCATAATATCTCTCTCAATCCTCATCGTGGGAGTCACCGTGTGGATAGCCTTGAGTCTTTACCGAAAAACAAAAGAAACTTTCACCACCTAATCCACTTGATCATAATCAAACAGCGCGTAAAAGTTCGCAATCAAGCCAAACCATTAATAACCAAGCAAGCTTTTAAGGTAGAATCGAAATATAACGCAGAGGATTTGAGCCTGTGCGACCCTTAAAAACCCTATACCTGACGAGAATAGGTTTAGCCGTAGTAGCCGCTGCCATAAGCACAGCAATAACCATAGCCTTCGGGGAACGCGGAATCAATACTTTTCTGAACGGCATAACCATCGCCCTGCTCATCTACCTCATAACCTACTACGTCTTCAAGGCGAAGTACAGAACTCAAATTGAGAAACAGTCAAAAATCATGACCACAGCCATAGGCATGTACTTCTTCACCTGGCTAGTCCTATGGGTGCTAATGTACTCCATCGCAGTCTCCATTGGATTAGCACCTACACCCGTACCAGCATAGTGACCTGCTTATTTTTGTGGGTTCTGGAAGAAATTCGCCATGGTCGCCTGACTCTTGTCGCTCCTCAACGTCTCAATCTTCTCTTTCTCAGCGCCCTTTTCACTTGAGGCCACTGAAGGGTCAGGGACGTTCATTTTGGCGAGGATGCGCATGCAGTCAGACCAAGCTGAGAAGTAGCCTCGGTCAAAGTCGCCGTGAAGTCCGTTCTTCGTGTGCTCCAGAAACTCCCGTTTATATTCATGCAAGGCTACTTTGTCGGTTACGTCAATTTTTGAAAAGAGCGCGTAGTTGTCGTTGTTGCTTTTCCGCGAAAGATACATGCCGTATAATGCTCGGAAGTAGCCTCTGTTCCACTCTGTTTTCTGCATCTTCTGCTTGAGCCTTTCCAGTTCGCGTTCGGCTTCCGTGAACTGTCGGCTGACGACCAGCTGGAAGTATCGTGTGACTAAGGCTTGTGGGATAGGCATGTTTAGCGACCGCGACCTCTGCTTGCTTTCTCTGCTTTCTCCTCTTCTGTTACGTCTTCTATTCCGTTCTCCGTGACTTTAAGGATTTCCTCACCCTCGGGCAAATACGGACTTGAAACTAGCCTAGCGATGCGCACGGGACCATGCGACGCTCTGCGAAGATAGATGCGTGTATGGCTTGTGTGTCCTACGATGTGTCCGCCTATGGGGTGTGTAGCATCGCCGAAGAATTGGTCGGGTTTGGCCATAACCTGGTTCGTCACGACCGCTACGGCATTGAACGCTCTTGCTAGAGCGATGAGTTTGTGCATATGCTTGTTTAGTTTCTGTTGTCTGGATGCGAGCATTTCTCGAC
>DATEAU010000039.1:0-2975 GCA_035288165.1 Bathyarchaeia archaeon | reverse complement strand
TTGAACTTGCGGATGTTGAAGGTTTGAAGCATCGTTTCGCCTTCCTAAACGAGAATTTCCGTTGATAACTTAAAGGTTGCGTTTCAAACGGTTCCATTTCGGCTACTCGGGCTTAAGTTGTTCTTCAGCGGCTTTAACTTCAGGCAGCACGTAGTTGCCGCAGGGCATAGCCCAAACACGTGCGGCTGAACCCGCTATCTTCATGGCTTCGTTTAAGGCGTCGTTGACTGCTCTTGCTGTTTTGACTTTGAAGATGTTGGCGGCGTAGTAGTCGGGCAAGGAGGAAACGAGAATAATCTGGTGATTCTGCAAGGCTTTCAAAAGGTAATACGCTTTATGACCACCTAGGACGAAGTTGCGCTTTATCTCGCGCTCCACCGCTTTCAGGTCGCCGAGCCGCGACATCCAGTCGTAGAAAACCTGGTTCCCATACCCTTCACCGCATTCGGCTACGAGGATTATGACGCCGCCGCGCTTGACGATTGCCAAAGCGTTGTCCAGCGCCTTGTAAGCTTGGAAAAGGTTCATATCTGCTGGGTGTCCGCCTGGGCTAGTGACGACGATGTCGGCTCGGCGGTCAACCGTGACGCGGTACATTTCGTCCACTGCTTTGACGGCTTCCTGAAACGCTTGTTCCACGTCGCCCGCGAACGCTTTCACGACCTCGCATTTGGCGTTGGATATGGTGTTCACGATGAAGTCCACTTTTGCCAGCTTCGCGGCTTCGGTCAAGTCTTCGTGGACAGGGTTCCCCTCAAGGATTCCTGTTCTGGCATTAGGGTTCAGGAGCATGCCGTGGTTATGCTTAATCGACTCTTCCCCAGCGACGGCTGGTAGTACGCTTTTTCGTCCACCTCCGTAGCCCGCGTAATAGTGGAAGCCCACGTCGCCCAGCAAGATTTTCACGTCCGCCTCAGCGAATACGCGGTTGAGGTAGATTTTGTTGCCGTGGGTTTTGGTTGTGCCGACGTAGACGAGGTCTGGGGCTCGGTAGTCGTGGCTTACGGCTTTGACTCGTTTGCAGGCTTCTTCGCCGATGAGCTTTCGGGCTTCGTCGGGGGTTACTGCCCTGTGGGTGCCGCAGCCGAAAATCACCGTGACGTTCTCGTCTTTGACGCCAGCAGCGTTAAGTTCCGCAAGAACGGGCAGAATCATGATTTCGGTTGGCGCGTGCCGCGTTGCGTCGTCCACGACTATGGCGACTTTGCATTCTGATTTGGCGATTTCGCCGAGTTTCTTGGAGCCGATGGGCGCGTTTAATGCTCTTTCCACTTCAGCTTTCGCGTCTGGAGCGCCCTTTAATTCTTTGGGGTTGATTGAGCCGAGGAAGTTACGGGCTGGAATTCTTACGCATATGTCGGTTTTTCCGTACGGAAGCCAAACATCAACCATGGCAAGTCACATTAATAATTAACGACACGGTGTAAGAAACTATTAAGCCTTACCAGCTTTCGACCATTCTCGGCGCTGTTTTCTTCTAATTGGAAAATCAGTAAAGTCCCCATTTCCAAAAGTCTTAAACGAGCCAAAACAAGCTAGACCCTACCTGTCCGTGGAAAGAGAACATGACTGAAAGTAACTCGAATGCAAAGCGCTCTCCCAGCGGAAGTCGCGAAATTCGCCTCAAACGCGTTTTGAACCTAATTCAAACACTTTTCCTAGGTGTAGGTACAGCAATCGGCGGCGTGATGTTCGTGATTATGGGACGAGCCGTTGAACTAGCAGGACCCAGCATAATAATTACATTCTTGATCGGGTCGGTTTTCGCCTTGCTGATAGGGATTTGCTACGCTGAACTCGGATCAACCGTTCCAAGTGGTGCGGGCGGAGCCATCAGTTTCGTCTCCAGAGCATTCGGAGACGGCATCCCGACCTTCCTGGCAGGTTGGTTCGACTGGATAGGCAGCATCACGGATTGCGCCATCGGAGCCGTGGTTTTCTCCTTCTCAGTCAACTACTTCATTAACTGGATAGAACCATTCTCCTTAGCCATTATCACCCTAATAGTTTTTACACTCATAAACTTCAGGGGAGCCAAAACAATGGGAGTAGCACAGTTTAGCCTCACCTTGGTACTCGTCATAACGCTTTGCATCTTTATTTCAGGCTCCTTCCTAAGCTTCGATTTCGGCAGGTTTCAGCCATTTTTCCCAAACGGCGCACTTCCAACAATTCTACTCATAAGCTACATTTTTCCAACCTATGCAGGATACGAAACAATAACTCAGCTTTCCGAGGAGGTGAAGATTGCAGGGAAGACAATCCCGAGAGCCCTCTTTCTGACGTTGGCGATTATCACAATACTTTTCACAGGCTCAGCCATCGCCCTAGTTGGCGGCGCTCCCCCCGAAGTCTACGTCGGATCAAACACCCCCCTGCAAAACGCAGCAAACTACTTTATGGGACCCGTGGGAGGAGCTGCTGTCTCTATTGGAAGCATCTTCGCAACTTTGTCTACAATAAACGGTAGCATGGGAGGGGGAACACGGATAGCCTATGCATTGAGCAGACGAAAACTTCTTCCGCCATTTTTTAACAGAGTCCACCCAAAGTTCAATTCACCGTATACTGCTTTAGCTTTGACCTCTTTGATTGCGATAATCTTTGTGCTGACAAGATCGATTGACTTCATAGTTTACGCAATTGCGCTTGGCTACTCCGTCACCGCAATCATGGTATGCGTTGCACTTATAAGATTGAGGAAAACCGAACCTCAACTCTTCCGCCCCTTCAAAGTCCCGCTCTTCCCATACCTACCAATTATAGCCGTTGCAGTCCTATTACTTATGATCATAACTTTGAGCTTAGAATCACTTGCTCTGGGCTTGACCTTCGGTCTGATCGGCATCGGTCTGCTGACTCTGGCGAAAAGACGTAAACAGCAGTCGAAAGACCAACAGCCATCAGTAACCTCGCAGAAAGGCTAATTCCAATAAGACTTTTAAGCTTGTCACTGCACCCTAGCAAAAGGAACG
>DATEAU010000038.1:0-5996 GCA_035288165.1 Bathyarchaeia archaeon | reverse complement strand
AAGCGATCAGAACGTCGCCTGATTCGATTCTCGAGTCTCCCTTTGGGCGCAGAGGTTTTCCGCCTCGTTTAATAACCAAGATCCACATGCCTGTTTCCTCATGCACACGCGCTTCCTTCAGACTCTTGTTGACAAGGGCGGAGTCAGACGATACGCATGCTTGAGCGACCGTTTCCTCAGCCTCTTTTATGGCGAGTTTCAATACTGGATGAGGCTCAATCCCTCTGAGGACTACTCCGGCCATTTCGGCGGCGGCGTCCGCGATTTTCTCGGTTGCTACACCTATGCGGATTAATCCCAAGAAGCCTGAAGCCTCTTCCTTCTTGAAATCGCTCGTCAAAGCGAGCAACTCGAAAGCTGTGTGCAATTTGTCAACGTATTCTTCGAGACGCTGCACTTCTTCAGCCAGTTCCCTGCTGTTCAGCATTAACGCAGAATAAGCCAGATCAATCATCAACTCAGAAGTGTCCTTGAGCTCCACCAACCGCGTCACGATTTCTTCAAACTGCTTCTGCTCAGTCATCATTGACCCTCCTGCTTCGCCAGACTCCCCTCGACAAGCTCCTTGAAGTCTTTAACTCCCTGTGGGGCTCCACGCGTTATGAGCACGTCACCGCGAAAAACTCGCTCGGAATCCTTCGGGTCGATGATCCAATCTTTGTTTCGACGAATGGCGATTATGTCCACGCCAAGTCTGGATCGAAAGTCAAGCTTGCCTATCTGTTTTCCAGCAATCACCGATCCCTCTTTCACGGTCGCTTTCGTGAGGTGTTTCTCGACTTTTTCGAAAATCGTACTGACAATCGGGTGAACGCCGATGTCCTGGGTTACGATTGCGGCGATGTCGGCGGCGGCGTCGGAGATTTTGTCTGTGGCGGCGGCAACTATGGAAACTCCAATCAGCGCCTCAGCGTCCTTGGCGTCTCGTGCTGCCACCATGATTTCCATGTCCAGCAGGTAAGCCAACGTGTCGACCCGCGCTTCAAGTTCCATAATGTCCTCTGCAAGGTCCTTGTCGTTGAAGAGAGCGGCGGAGTAAGCTAAATCTATCATAAGCTCCGACAGGTTCTTCATCTCCAATAGAAGCTCTCTGACGGGTATGGGTTTGTACTCTATCTTTTCAAAGTGAGGCATACTTTGAGAAGCTCTCCGTGGTGTTATATTCGTCAACGGATATTTTAATTATGCTCTGCATTAGAATCCCACCGCTACCAAGGCAACAAGCAAAGCTATTGTCATTAAGCTGTCGGCGAAAGAACTCTCAATTGGTATGACAAAGTTATCAGGGTCGAGCCCCCGCTGAAAAGTTAGTATGGAAATTCCAAAAGATAGTAACACGATTGCAGCTACAGCGATTATGTTTGCTATAAGGAGGATTGTGAGAAGATTGAAGAGGGTTGAAACAGAAAGGGTACCATTAATCGCTGGAGACAGAACCGCAAGAATAAGGAACATCACGATAGAAGCCGCCCAAGCACTAAGTATAGTTTTAGCGTGGTGCCGAATCGATGAAAGTGAAGGACGCAACAAACCCAACGCGAGTTTGGTTGTGGCAGTAGAGCCAACAACGGAGCCAACGTCACCTACCATATCTATCACCGCAGGATAAACTGTTTTGATTTCTGACCCACGGCTCTCTACAATCTGGCTTATGTTCTTCAGGACGGTCCCCGTGACATTTGCGATAATAGAGATAAACAACATAGTAAGCAGCGATTCTTTCAGGCTTCTCCTGAAGTCCCGCTCCCTAAAATCCTTGGGAACTATGTAAAGCACTAACATTAAATGCAGGAGGATTATTGCGACAATGAGGAATCTGCCTCCGAGATTGAAAAGAAAGAACGCGTTAAGAATCAAGATGAAACACAGTGTTATGAATATGTCCGCTACTGTGGACATTATAGGATAAACGACAATGTCAGGGTCCAATCCTCTTTTAAAAGTTACAAAAGCAACTTTTGTCGTGATGACCGTGAGAATCAATCCCAGAGACATTGTAGCCACGACAACTAAAATAATGTCAAGAAATTGTTCTGGTTTTGCGCCCCAGAATATTGATCCGAATATTAGAGAAATCAGGCTCATCACCACGCCGACTACTAGCGTCATTACAACAGTGGCGTGAATCAGATTGTAGAAGTTTTTAGTGTTGTTTAAGAATTTTGGGTGCACCGTGCCAAGATGCAATGCCGTTCCTAAACGACCACTGAGCAAACCAGAAATGACACCCTTTGCGCTGAGAATGGCAGGATAAACTGCGATAGCCCATGGAGAAAGCTCGAAAAGGCCCGTCTGAGAAACAATCACGAAGCCGGCAATCAACCCGCCCAGATCAAAAGTGTAAGCGAGTAAAGTTTCTTTGAACGCGGCGAATGTGCCTCTTGAGTGACTTTCATGGGTCATTCTGGATGTCTCCCCTCGGAATTTCTTAAAAACACTCTAATTACGGGTGCGTGCCCACTACCGACGCCCAGGTTTTCCGAATCATGGAAAGTGATAGTTTCGAACCATCTCATAGGCACCGCTTCGAGGAGGCACTAGTGGATTGTTGCTTCCAGCTTCAACCCCTGACCCTAAAGTTTCTATGAAGGGAAGTACAGTGCTTAAATAGGTTTCTAAGAAGCGTAGTTCGGATTCATACTCTGATTTCACAACTCGTTTTAATGTCTAACGCTGAATGTCTTCAACATGACGAAGCTGGAACATGAAAACCAGACTTACACGACATGGATCAAAATTGACGACAGCTTGCCATGGATCGAACTTACCGAAACATTTCAGACCAAAAATGAAGCACAGGTTTCTGCAAAAGAAAAGTTGAACGCCGTTAGAATCAAGATTGTCAAATTGCCTCAATAAGAGGATTCAACCCGAAACGTGAAATGGCCGCAAAAGCAGTTTTATTCTTGCTTGTTCTGGTTCGCGTTTTTTCCTGGTTCGTAAACGCACCAAGGGTCTTCGGTTAAGTAGTCCCCTTTCAACTCTGCAGGCTCGTGTAGGTCGCCGCAGAAATCTATGAAGTCGCTCGATAATCCGTAAGCGCGTGCACGGCATCCCCCGCATAGGCTTCGGTAGTCGCAGTCGCCGCATTTTCCTTTCAGTTTGTTGAAGTTCCGTAGGTTTGTGAAGACTTCTGACTTGAACCAGATCTCGCTGAAGGTTTTCTCGCGTATGTTCCCGAGTTTGACTGGGAGATAGGGGCATGGAGTGATGTCGCCGTTTGGGTAAACACGGCAGTAGTAGAGTCCAGCGATGCAGCCACGTATCCACTGTCTCATGTCTAAGCCCATATCCTTGGCGATTCGCATGAACTGTGGCGCGCATGAAGGTCTTACGTTGAGTCTGTGTTTTGCTGTTTTGGCGAAGGTTGATTTTATCATGCCTTCATATAGGGCAGGTGATAGATCGGCGATTTTTATGCCTCTTCCTGTGGGTACGAGGAAAAACAGGTGGAAGTTTTCCACTCCGAGCTCCTCAGCCATGGACATGATTTCGTCGATTTCGCCATGGTTTTGCTGGGTGACTGTGGTGTTTACTTGGACGAGCACTTCGTTCTGCTTCAACGCGGTAATGGCGTTTACTGCTTTCTGCCATGAGCCTTTGACTCCTCGGAACTCGTCATGCTTTTCGGGTATGCTTGAGTCTATGCTGATTGAAACCGTTTTTACGCCGGCATCCTTGAGTTTTTTTGCAACTGCTTCGTCAATTAGACTTCCGTTGCTTCCCAAGCCCATTCTGAAACCTTTGCTGGCGCCATACCGAATTAGGTCGTAAATGTCTTCTCGAAGTAGGGGTTCGCCTCCACTCAGAATCAGAAGGGGTCTGCTTACGTCGGAGATTTGGTCCATGAGGCGTTTTGCTTCTTCGGTTGTTAGTTCCCCGCGGAGTTCTTCTTTGGTGGCGTTTATGTAGCAGTGGGAACATTTGAGGTTGCATTTTCTGGTAACGTTCCAGGAGATGACTAAGGGAATAAATTCCGCTTTCTCTTTTGCGGCTGGCGAATCGGCGAGTTTCATGTAGAACTCGCATTTTCCATGAGTGGCAATTCGTTGCGGCTGCGATAATGTGAAGGTGAAGGGCAGAACCGTTTCCAGCATGGCTTTGGCATGGGCGTAGCAGAAATGCTGGCAGAACAGCGCCGCGACCGCGTCGCTTAAGCCTGTTTTTTCAGCGATGTACTTGTGGCTGCCCGCGACTGGACAGTTAAAGAATTGCATGTTGCCGTCCAGCTTGGCGATGTCCATTTTGTAGTCGATGAAGTGGTCGCTGAGCATAATGGTTTGCAGTTTTTCTCTTCGCATCCCTACATTAAGCGTCACGTTGAGTGCGATGTTCACCGTTTCCTCGCCGAATTTTTCTTGAACGCGTTCCATCGCGTTTTCAAGCCGGTGCATTCCGTAGGTCTTGGCTAATTCTGACGTTGTTAGCAAGCCCTTGATAGTTTCGTATTCTTGCCGCAGGCGCATTTCGACAACATGCGCGCCCCATTCGTTGAATAAACTCTGGATGTTTTCGGAGGTCACAGAGGTTTTGTTTTCGAGTTTATTCAACGTTTTCTTTGTTTCTTGAGCTAACTCGCGAAATAGAGCGATTTTCTCGTTGATGCCTAAGGGGGCAGTTACAATTGTTTTAGGATTTACGTTAATCTTTAACATTGCGTTGTTAAGCTCGTTTACGTCCGAGGAGAAGTCGTCGTAAAACCGCCACACTTGCTCATCCATATTAGGAACTACTGTCTGAAACTCTTGTAGTAGGAAACGAGTTTCCGCAGCCATCTTCGTCACCATAGCCATATGGTACAAGAGCGATCCTGCCATTCCTGGGTCAGTGTCCCTGCCAGCTGAAACACCGTAAACCACTTCCGAAAGCAACTGCTTTGCACCGTCGAAGTCGCCTGAGTGTAGGGCTGCTATGGCTTTATCCGCTTTTGCCCGCCTCGTACGTAGAAGTAAAGCCCATTTGTGGCATTGTTTTTCGTCAAAGTTTGTTAATGTAATGCACCTGCAGGGATGTTACAGTTAACCATGCGCAGTTTAGTAAAAAAGCTAACGGTAAAACAAGCCATGACTGATTTTGCAGGCACGAAGCAGAAGGCAAACGAAAACCAGATAAACTAATTAACATAAGCACGGTTAGACAATAAGCAAAATCGGTGTAATCAAACATGATTTACGCGTTGATAGGCTTCCTGGCAATGCTCGGAGTAATGGTCGGCATAGGCATAAACCAGCCGAGGGGAACCAGCATCAAAACATGGTGTTACGGATACCTGGCCATCTCAGTCGTCTTTGACATACTCGTAGTATTAGGGCTGCTTTACCAAGTCGGCTGGCTCACCGAGCTACTTCTCGGGCTTTCAGCAGGCGCTGCGACAGGCTTAGCCATTCACGTGGCCCATCACATTTCGGAAGTTGGAGAACAAGGCAAAGGCGCAGAAAGCAGCAAAGGAAAAGGAATATTCGGCTTTTAACGTCAAGTAACGAAGCAATGGCGCCGGGAAGGATTCGAGCCCAAATTTACTATTCATTACATAAAACTGCATGAGTCGTGCCGAATGCCTGAGGAGCACCCCTTCACACTTCTTGTCTTGCTCATCACACTACACTTCGCCTCTAAAATTTGCTCTTGCTTAGCCGCAACAATGAAAGCGAGTTCTTCGACAATCTAAATATCTTCTGCGTTGATTTCATAAAGAATGGCAGGTCATTCAATTATCAATTTCTAATAGGACGGGATAAGCAACGTCTCCCATCTTTCATCTCTTTTTTTGGCGCTATTGTTTTGCATACATAATATTGTGAAATTGACCGAATTAATTGTCAAATAGATACTATAATATGACTATTCATCTTGTATGTGACTATTCATCATGTAAACTGACAACGTTTATATATGCATAGGAAATACAAAAGTCTCTCTGAAGGATGAGATATCATGGGCAAATCCCTTACTCGAAAGATACTGGAAAAACATCTTGTAGTCGGCGAATACGTACC
>DATEAU010000037.1:0-4914 GCA_035288165.1 Bathyarchaeia archaeon | reverse complement strand
TGGATAAACGGTTCAATGCCGGGGTCTCCTAGACAGGCAGGGAGCAAGCCTGGAGATGCGCTGCGCAAGCGGGCACCAATCAGCTTGTGGCCTCTCGGGGCCTCGGGGGTTCAAATCCCCCTCCCGGCGCTTTTCTTGCTGTTGGCAATCATCAATATATTTAAGCCCCCACTATCTCATTCAAAAATGAAGAAGTGAAAAGTTGGAAAAGCCCATCGGCGTGATAATGGTGTCAATGCTGACTTTGCTTGTTTCGTTCGGTCTTGCACTTCTATCCTTTATGATATTCTTAATAGGCATTCCACCTGCCAGCGGTGGGGCGGGTTCAATAATCCTTAACAGATTATATGTTTGGTTTCCGCCGTTCCTTGCGTTGTTCGGTTTCGCAGCATCAATCGCCCTTTTTGCTGGCGTTCACTCAAAACTCTTGTGGCGCATGATGGTTGTATTTTGTTTGTGTTCTTTTGGTATATGTTGTGGTGGGCATACTCTTGGGTTTGGTACAATATCGGGTATTGGTTTTCACTCTGGTAGCAATTCGCAGTATTAGCAATCTCTGTTGCTCCTTTAGCCTACAGTTTAGGTTGCCTGATGTATTTTCAAAAGGCAAATGTCAAAAATTACTTCAACTTGTAATGGGCTTTCAGTCTAACTGTAATTCGTGTGTGCATATTTTGTAGCAGCCGCTACACGGGAAATTTAAACGGGGGTATAAACCTAACATCCTGTATTAGCAAGTCTAATCAGAAAAATGTTCGATTCTGAATATTCTAATAAAGGACTTACTAATGTAATCAAAAACCATCGTATTAGGAATGTAACCTCAACTGTATTTGGCTAGGCGTTTAGATAATCGCTTGCGTGAAGCACTGTTACTCCCACAACCTCGTCGTTTCTACAGTGCACTATCACGTCGTTAACAAGTTTGCTATCTGTTGCCTTTTGAGGCTTTTCAAAATTAATGTAGAGCACATCAGCCTCTTCGTCATAGTCTATCCACATAGTCTTGGATGGCATGGAAAGAAGGCGCGGAACCATCTCTGAGATTTTTTCAATGCTTATTGTTTTTGCCACAGTATCTTCCTCCTTAGTATATCATCTATCTTCGAAGTCATAAATGCTGTGATTATGAAACCTTCAGAATTCGTTTCCTTATATATGACAACAAGATGCTTCGAACTAATACGAGTTTTCTTATAAAATCTGGCAGCTAACAACTCTTCTTTCTTGCCAGCCACAACATAATCAGGGTTGCTTATCGTTTCCAGCACGTCATAAAAGTAGCCAGCCATGTAATCATGGGATTCGGTGATGTGGAACCAACGTTCCGTCGTGAGTCTTATTGCTTTGCTGTTCTTTGATGTGGCTGTAGCTATTATCGGCATTTATGGCACCTGATTAACGTTTGTTGTCCTCACTAATTTTTGTTAAGGTTGACTTATAAGCTTACTAATAACCGTATGCTGTTTGTTCTGCATATTCTGTAGCAGCCGCTACACGGGAAAACTAAACGGAGGTTTAAACCTACCTCCCGGCGCTTTTGTAATCTGGTCTTTTTAGGTGCTTCGTGTTACGTTTGGTTGCTGTAAGTTGCCGTATAGTGTCGTGTGGACTTTTGGGTGCTATGTGTGGTGCAGATTTTCCATTTGAGGGTGAGAATGGAGGCTTTTTCTGGAGTTTTGGTCTTATGTTTGTGTTTTCTTTTATTTCGGTTTTGTTTTTCTCATTTGAATTAGAGCTATTGCTGCGAGAAACGTTGAAACTACTCCTGCTGCCAAGTATATTATGTTGGGAAGAAGGTTTGTTGCATAACTGTAAAATAGGATTCCCGTTGCGATTAGGGCTGTTAGTGAAATTTCTTTTCTGTAGTCGAAGATTGCTTTTCCGGCGAGAGGTCTTAGTGGTAAGAGGGAGAAAAACACGGTCATTAGGGTAAGCTTCAGCCCAATGTCGCCGATGTAGTCTAAGCCTATTATCAATAATCCTGCAAAGGGAATCGCAAGCGCTAGAAGCAAGAGCATTTTTGAGAGAACCAACAGTCCCTTAGTTTTATTAGAGATCTCTCCGCTTTGATATCTGGTGATACCGGGTGAACCGAAGGGTAGCTGAAATAAGAGACCTGAGATGAGAAACACTATTGTCCCGTACATCCAAAGCTTAAATTGTCTGTAGATTTTGCAGGTTCGTGCGCAGAGTGCCTCAAAAAGCTCTCCGACGAGAAGCACTATGCATGCAGAAGCTAACGCTGAAGGAACAAAATTAGCGAGTCCCGTTGGGGTTAGGAAGTTTTGTAAGCCGTTGGCTTCAGCTGTGCCAAAAACAATCATCGCCAAAAAGGCGGATACCGAGAATGCGACTATTTCGCCTCTCGCAATGAAAGGACCTTTTTCTATGACCTCCAACTTCGCTTTGTCGACCGTTTCGAACAACTTTTCCCCGTAAAGCTGCAGGAACTCTTTAACTTTCTCAGGGATTGGCATTTTTGAAATGGCTCCATCAAGGCCCTTTGCCAAACCGCCCAAGTTCACCAGCGCTACAACCGTTGCCGCGGCGAATCCTCCTACCGCTACGGCAACGACATAGAGTTGTTGAGGTTGCGTTTTTCCAATGTTGTCGTCACCCGTGTCAGTTACGGCTTGGGCGCCACTTTCATCCGTTTCTCTTTGAACCGTGATGGTCATCGAGTCAGTTTGGCTATTTCCCGCTGCGTCCTTGACCGTTAGCGTGACGGTGTAGGTTCCCGATTCATTGTACGTGTGGGTTACGTTTCTGCCAGTTCCATTTGTTCCGTCTCCGAAATCCCATTCGTAGCTGACGATTCCGATGTTGTCGTTCGAGTCTCCGGCGCCGAAACTCACAATCTTGCCCACAATCACAGCTTTGTCTGGACCTGCATTAGCTACAGGCTTAGTAGCATCCTGCTTAGGAGCGGGTAACTCAGTGCCGCCGGTTGTTGTGCCACTGGTTGATGTGCCATCTGACTGGGTGACACGTGAAACCGTTATGACAACAGTGTCGGTAGCCCAGTTTCCATCGGTGTCGGTAACGTTTAATGTGGCTGTGTATGTGCCTGGCGTTGCGAAGACGTAGGTTGGATTTTTACCCGTTAGGGTTTGTGGCGTTCCGTCTGTGAATATCCAAATATAGCTTGCGATGCCTACGTTATCCGTTGAAGCTGACCCGTTGAAGGTTACTTGTGTGTCTTCGTTGACTGTTTGGTCTGGACCTGCATTAGCGACTGGCTTTGTGGAATCAACAACCACGGAGAATGCGTAGATTCCTCCGGCTTGATTGTTACACACATCTCCAGCATCGAACACTTGGTTTTGGTTTGCGTCAACCCATATATCGTAATGTCCTGAGGTGATCGTTGGTGACCACGCCAAAGTGACTGGAAGACCTCCAGTACTACTGGTTGTAGCAGAAACGCTTGCTACTGCATTAGCCGGCAATGCGCTTTCTCCGTCTGAAATCAAATAAATTGTGGCGTTAGTGCTTGATGGAAAGTCTTGTCCTCTTACGTAAACGCTGTCAGATGTGCTGAATGTGGATTTCAGGTTGCCAGCAGAATCCGTAGACCTGGCGAAAGCTACTAGTTCTCCCCCAACGACGGTGGTGAGGTAGGCTGTCCGTGAAATTTGCGTGCCCGGGCTTATCTGCGAAGCATTCCAATAGTAGAGAACTGCGCTATCACTTCCGCTGGTACCCGAAGGTTTAAAGTCATATGCAGTGCCAAAGCAAGATGCCCAAGATGCATAAACGACTCTGTCTGGCACTGTGGGTGGCAGGTTTACGGACGGCAACACTGTGGAGCCATAGATTGAGAATACTGGAGTATCAGGGTTGTTTGTGGTTTCCCAAAATTGAAAACTGGGAGAAATCCAATCAGTCTCGTTTTGTATCCAGCTTTGAGGGTTACTTGGATCTGTCCACACTCGGACACTTGAGTTATCATCGCCGTCGATCATCAGGTCCCATTCGTGTCTAACTGCTACGGAATGCGAGATCGTGTCCTCGTTTTGGACGGTCACCGTCACTTGTACCATGGTATCTGCTATGGTTGTGCCTCGGATGTCTATTAATAAAGTCACAAGAAGCTTTTCGGCGGTTGTCCAAGATATCGTTGCTGTGGTGTTACTAACCTTTGTGACTACAGGACTGTAGGCATTAAGATACTGTACTGTGTATCCTGATGATGGTGCTTTGGTGCTATTTGATGTCACGTACTCTCTGTGTGTGTCTTCAACCCTAATGGTTGTAAATGAGGTCCACGGGTATTCAATGGCGCCGCCATAGAAAACATTCTGTCCTGGGTTAGGATGACCTCCGTCCGTCTTAATGGTGAATACACCTATGCCAATGCTGTCATTCAAAGCGTTTTCAATGACTGCTTTCAGGATGCCGTTAGTGATGGTTGAGTGTGCTTCAGCCGCTGCAACGTGCTTTATGAAAACTCCAACCATCGCCGTTAACAAGAATATCACAAACAACAGCAAGAAAGTCCTCTTCACAACGCTTGCATGCCTATGCCCTGCTCCCTTCAGGTGAGCGCCCAAAAACCCGAATGACATCGGCGCACAACCATTTGTGTATCCAAGTTTGAGAATATAACATTTGTGGAATAGTCTTCTTTAATATACCAACATTTATTGCCTATTTTTTTGATAATTATGAAATATTTTTCGATGTGATTAGCAGAAGCACCGATGGTTCTTTTGAGACAGTTCTCGACTGCGAAAATGATCAATGCGGCAGTTATTGTTCAAGTAGTCTTTGTGGTCGCTGCCTTAAGGTTGCACGCTGTTTCTCTGACTTCCTTAAGCATCTTTTTGGTGTCTTTCTGATTTCTTTGGACAATGTTAACGAATGCGCTTCCCACGATAACGCCGTCAGCGCCCGCCTCGATTATGGTCT
>DATEAU010000036.1:0-4698 GCA_035288165.1 Bathyarchaeia archaeon | reverse complement strand
CGACCCGAACTGAGGGTCTTTTTTCGCGCCCACCAGAAGCTCTTGTCCTCTCTCGCGAACCATAGGTTGAATGGCAACGCCCTGAAACTCCGCAGAGCCACTGTAGCTCTTGACTTTTTTCGAGAGTTCATTGAAGAAAGCGGTAGTTTCTGAAGGAGACCAGATGTTGAGTATGACGCCTTCGATTTGGGATTTGTGGGTAACCTGAGGAGAAAGAGCTTTCATCACAACAGGGTATCCCAGTTCAGAAGATAACGCTTCAGCTTCCGCAGGGATTCGTGCGACGAGCGTCTTCACGACTGGAATTTTGTACTCCTCCAAGAAACGCATGGACTCAGGCAAGCTGAGGACCGTTCGACCCTCGCAGAAAGCTCGCCTAATAATTGCTTTGAGTAATGGTGCGTCAATCTGCGCCACGGAAACTTCTTGGGGAGTTTGGTAAAGAAGTTCGAGGTTTCTCGTGTAGTCATACATGTGGGTGAAAGTTAAAACTGCTTCTTCAGCCGCGGCAAATGAGGGGATGCTGCTTCGTTGTAGAATTCTTCTGGCTTCTCGGCAACGATTATCCTCACCCATCAAAGCGATGAGAATTGGCTTGCCAACATTTTTCGCCATCTCCACGATTGTCTCCGCCAATGCAATCGGGTCTGTGGCGCCCTGTGGCGTGTAAACTAATAGAAACCCGTGGCTGCAAGGATCTTTCAAGCAGATTTCAAGCACTTTTCGGAACCTTTCCACGGTTGCCTCCTCATAAATGTCTACGGGATTCTTTATGCTGCAATAGGTGGGCAAAACCTGCTTCAACGCCTGAACAGTGTCGTCATTTAGCTGAGCAAGCTTTCCCCCAAGGGCAACTAGCTTATCAGTCGCCATGATTGCTGGTCCGCCAGCGTTCGTAACTATCGTGAGGTTAAGCCCGTTAGGGTTTGGCTGAGTTGACAAAGCCACGGCACAGTTGAATAAGTCACTTACGCTTTCAACCCGAACAATGCCAGCGCGTTTGAATGCAGCATCATATACTGCATCTTCCCCTGCCAGAGAGCCACTATGTGAAAGCGTGGCTTCGCGTGTTTCTCGGAATCGCCCAGCCTTAACCAGCACGATAGGCTTTTCTCTGGCGAATTGTCGCGCGGCACTCATGAATTTCCGCGAGTTCTTTATGGATTCAACGTAAAGCATTATGGTTTTGGTCTGCGGGTCAGCGCCGAAGTAGTCGATGAAATCGCCGAGGTCCACGTCGAGCATTGAACCTGTTGAGATGATGGCGCTGAAGCCGACGTGGGTTTCCCAAGCCCAGTCAAGGGCTGAGGCGCTTAAGGCAGCGCTTTGAGAGATGAACGCTATTTTTCCCGGGATAGCCTGTTTATCAGCGAAGGTGGCGAAGAGGTTTATTTTCGGTCTTAAAATACCCAGGCTGTTAGGTCCGATAATTCGAAGAGAATACTTTTTTTGGTGTTCACATATTTTCCGTTCGAGCTCAGAAGTGGTTCCTCCCGCTTCTCGTAAGCCTGCCGAAATGATGACTATTCCGCAGACCTCAGCTACTCCGCATTCCTCGACGATTTGGGGGACCATGTGGGCGGGCGTCGCGATAATGGCGAGATCAACTTTTTCAGGAATTTTGCCTATGTTTGAGTAGGCTGGTATTCCTTGCACGGTTCGCCTAAAAGGGTTTACAGGATAGACTTCGCCAACGTAGCCTGAACCTATCAGATTGTGGAGGATTTTGGCGCCCAATGAGCCTTCTCTTTCGCTTGCGCCTATGACTGCTATTCGCTTAGGATTAAAAATGCGGTTAAGGTTCTCAATTCCCAAGCTTAAGCATCCACCCTGATAGGAAAACAACTTTTCATCTAGAATATGCGGTTTGTATTGTTTTAAATCTTCCCTGAAATTGCCAAGAAGAGAGGCGAAACAAACGGAAAGCTTAAGTTCCCTTAGAAAGTAGCCATTACAAATCCGAGGAAAAGAGGAAAAAACGTGAAGGCTGTTGAAGTAATTGCCATCGAGAACTTGCCCATGATAAAGAAAGGCGACGATATAGTGATACTCATTGTAGACGCTGCCGAGAAACAAAATTCGCCAATAAAAGAAAAAGATATCATAGTGATAACGCACAAGATTATCTCGAAATCTGAGGGGAATGTGGTCAGTCTCGATGACGTTTCGCCATCGGCGCAGGCAAAGGAGATTGCTAAGAAAACTGGAAAAGAGCCAGCCATGGTGGAGCTAGTCCTTAGGGAAACAAAGGAAATCGTGCGCGTGGGACCTAACAGCATAATCACTGAAACAAACAATGGCATAGTCTGCGCAAATGCTGGATTGGACAAATCTAACATCGAAGGAGAAAGGAACGTCGCGTTGCTTCCAAGAAACCCCGATGCTTCGGCTCAGAAGATTAAGCAGGAAATAAAGGAGCTGACGGGCTTCGACGTAGCCGTGGTAATCTCAGATACGCATGGTAGACCGTTGAGGATGGGCGAGATAAATGTGGCGATTGGCGTGGCAGGAATCGCGCCTACGAAGGATAGGCGTGGGGAAAAAGACCTTTTCGGTTACGTTCTCAAGGTGAAACAGACCGCTATTGCAGACGAGTTGGCTTCTGCCGCGGAGCTCGTTATAGGTCAAGCCAACGAAGGCGTGCCCGTAGCCATCATAAGAGGATACGCGTACAAATCAGCGGAGAACGTTTCGGCTAAGGAACTTATGCGTCCGAAGGAAGCTGACTTGTTCAGGTAAACATGCAAAACTTCAAAAACAGTGGACAGAGTAAGATAACAGAAAAACCTAAAGTGATGCATCAATGGAAGCTAAAACACCTAAAGAGATTCTTGAAAAAGACCTGCCCGGCAGATTCAAACCTGACAAAGCCAAAGGAATCGACACAGTGGTCCAAATAGACATCAAAGGACCTCGGGGAGGCAGCTGGACAGCAACGATCAGGGACCAGAAGATGGAGGTTAAGGAAGGAACATCTCCATCGCCGAAGCTTACAGTCGAGATGGCAGAGACAGACTTTCTCGACTTAGTAAATGGCAAGCTGGATGGCATAATGGCGTTCTTCACTGGAAAACTTAAACTCAAAGGCGACGTGGCTGTCGCGTTAAAGCTGAGAGACGCGGGATTCCTGTAAGAGAAAACCGAGGAATAAAGAGTGAACTGGATTTTGAACTGGCAATCTTAGGTACAAGGAAACCGTGCGCTAAATTACACATTCTTGTTTCTTTTCTCTTGCCAAGCATTGGTCGCAGAGGTCAGAATTAGGTCGGATAGAGCGACTTTTGTTCACTACTCGGGGGTATTGTGTGCAGTTTTTGCACCAATGCCATCTATCAGGTTCGGCTCCCTTAACATACTCGTCCATTCTTACCCTCCCAAAATGAAACTAAGGCGCAACTGTTATTTTTCATTTGTGCTTTGTTTTTATCTTGAGTTTCTTGGCTACTTCTTCGGGCAAATCGTCCTCGCTCAACTTAAAAGTCTGAGGCTCTTCCACTTTCAAAACGGTCCGCAAAGCCTCTGAATCCAGCTTGCAGATGAGCCGCAGAATTTCCGATCTAGCCACTTTGAAGTGCTCCACGAATCTTTCACGATTCTGGTATAGCTTCGGCGCGTATATGCATATTTCGCCCGTTTTCAGGAACCACTCCAACTTCCCAGTGTTACAGTTAACGTCAAAAGTTATGGGTCCAGCCTTGCAGGTTTCAGGCTTAACCTGATGGACTAAGCATTTTTTTGTTGCTTTGTTGTAGAAAACGCAGAAACCCGCTGCGTCCACAGCTGGATGAGAGTACCCTGCTTTTGCGAACGGTTGCTTTATGCTGATGCCATGATTTTTCAGGTAGTCTCTGATTATTTTCTTCCTCTCATTGGTTAACGGTGGTTTCGCATCTTGGCAACAGCTGGCTTTGCATTCGCAGCATACGTCGAAAGAGCAGGTTTTGCCTGAAGCCTCATCGTACAAGGACATCTTGCCCCCGAGTTTTTCATAGGTAGGGCTGGTTATCGGCAAGGCACTTAATAAGCGTTGAATACACGCTCCGAACCGCTTCCACGAAGGCTGTTCTCTGAGTTTTAGCAGTGATTCTTTCGCGGATGAGGTTGGACAGGTTGCCTTTTTCTATTCTTTCCTTGACCAGCCAGAGATAATTTTTTTCGTCCTCTTCCGCGTTCTCCAAAGCCAGCTTATAATAATACTGGCAAACGTGCCGTGCCGTTTTTCCTTCGGGATGCTCGACTTTCGCGTCTAATCCCTTCGCTATAACCTTGTTGAAGTCGTTGACTAGGACATTGTGCGGCAAAGGCTCAGCCTCCTCCGCTATTAGACCTCGGACAGCGGCGCGAACAAAACAGCTCAGGGCTACATCGGATTTTATGCATTCCTGCTCGTCCATTACTCGGATTTCGAGGGCTTTCCTGTCAAACCTGAAGATGACGCCGCGGGAATTAACCCACTCCTTAAAGAGAATCGACTTTCCAGCGCCGGCTTTAGCCAAATCCTCCGAGTATTTCCCGATAACGTCTTCCTTGTATTGACTAAACGAAAAAACAGGCTCTGGAACAATGTCGCCAATGATAGATGGCACTTCACGCTGATTCTCCTTGTAGAAAAAGAGTCTATTATCAACGTTCGAGCCGAACGCGCCTTCGTAAACTGGCGAGGACGCGGAAATGGCGGGCATGTAAGTGCACAAGCCC
>DATEAU010000035.1:0-10986 GCA_035288165.1 Bathyarchaeia archaeon | reverse complement strand
TAAGCAACAGCTGGGAAGGTCCTAAAATAGGAATAGACGTTTGTCGGTTCAGTCGGTCCCCATAATTTTTCACCATTGGCGAGGCTGTAGCCATACATTACTCTAGTCTCTTTATCCCCTAGGATGAAGACGCCTCGTTCTGGATCCCAATTATCAAGGGAACGCGTGACGTTGCCTTCTGCAGGTGAAAAGTACTTTGTCCACAGCACTCGTCCTCTATCATCTGGCTTAAGACTTATGGCTGTAACGTTCGCTCCGTCCAAGGATACGATTCCAAAAGGAGCGGTAGGGTGTCCTCCGAAAGAACCCTGGACCAAAAGCATTATGTTGTCGTAGCTAGCTCTATCAATCCTCCACGAACCAGAGTTAAGCAATGTTACTGATACGTTCCAGTCATAGCGAGATGGCAAGCTTGCGTTCACCGTCCCTGAATACCAGCCGCCTACATCGGTTCCTGATGCATAACCGACTGCTCTAGAGGAATTCCATTGAGTGAGACGCCAATTGGGATTTGTAGCGTTGCCGATGTTGGTAACACTGTATCTTAGTATCTCTCCTTGTGGACCTATATCTGTGGCAAGGGCGGTATTGATTGATGGGACGTTGGTTACGTTTAGAGTTGTGGGAATCCCTGTTTTTGGGTTGTATGACCGGGCAAAGTTGTTTGTGAATAAGAGGCCGTTCGGTAGGATTCCGTGTTGGTTAGCGTTGTCGAAAGCCAATAAGTAACCAAATGACGGCACACCTATGCCTGTAGTATTAGTCCGCCATAGCTCTTCTCCAGTACGCAAATCCACTGCCACATAATCCCCGCCGCCCCCCGAATTACCGTATGGCTCCTGATAGTATAGTCTTCCATACATGATCAGTGCGTTGCTGAATCTGGTATTGTATGAACCACCTGAGTAGTACATTTCGCCTGGAATTTTAGACACGTTTCCTCCGACAACTCCTCCATCCTGAATAGGCTTTGACCACAATATGTGAGCACTGTTTGGAGCGGTTCCGTCAGGCTGGACTCTAGCAAAATAATTGCCAGCAGTGCCACCACCAACAGCCACGCCTGATGTAATGTACGGCTCGCCAAGCCAGTTTGAGGAAATCTTGTACCAGTCTGTGTTTTGTCCTTCTATGGGTCGTGTCCAGTATTCAGTAGGAAGGGGATAGCTAGTTTTTGATGCTGGTAATGGTTCTTGTTGCACGGTAAATGTCGTTGTTGCGCTGGCGGGCTTAAGAATGTCGTTTGTCCATGTTCTCTGCGCGGTGGTAGCATTCCAGGTATAGGTTTGTCCACCATAGTCGAACTTTAGAGTATAGGTGCCGACTTGAACAGGGTTGTAAGTAAGAAACTGAGTACTTGTCGGGTCGGCAATAATTGGCCAATTCTTTACTTCTGTTTTACCGTCAGGCGCTGTGATGGTAAGTGTGTAATCGATGCGTCTAATATCATTCTCCAACGCTGCGTTCAGCATGGGGCCATCAACCCACATCAAAATGAGTACGCGTTGACCAACGCCAACAGGGTTGGGTCCAACAGTTACATAGGCATAGGAAACAATAGTCCATGGAGGGGAATGCGCGTTAGCTGCTGGCAAAGCAACAAGCGTGACAACAATCGTCAACATGAGAAACAGAGCGATAGAAGCTGTTGTTTTGTTCTTCAGACTTTTCGTGTTTTTCACAGAATTCTTAGACATTTCGAATATCTCCATTTCAGTTTTTTTTCTTTATTTTTTTAATTCTTATCCGATATTTTCGGATGAAACGACGTTATCAATCGATGGCATATTTATAACTTTCCAGTAAAGCCGACTTGCAACCTGGAAAGTTATAAAGCTGTTCTTGAGTCACGTTACAATAACGTTCTGCAAAAAAGAAGCGACAGTGAAACGCCATAGCTATAAAGAAGGTTGTGTTGAAGACGAAGTAGTCTCCAAACGCGACCATGACTGCTCCGATGTCGGCAGTGTTTAGTTTTGCTGTTTGTTTTTTGATGGCGGGGAGAGTAAGCATCAACGCAAATGTGGCTATGCTAAAAGGTCCCACAACCGTAACCGCGAAACTCGAAGTTTGTGGGTTGAAGCAGAAAATCCAGTCCTTATTGCTGTTGTGAGCGCGGGTACGGTACCATACTGGCGGCACTGTTTGACGTGGGCAAACGGTTATTTAGTTCGGAATCAAGGAATGATACGTTCCATTTCTGGAAAGCGGAAACTATCGCAAACTCGTTTCGTCTTCTCTAAAAAAGAAACTGTTTCGAGTGATCAATCGTTGCGGGTTGCAAAATTCCGGCGTTTTCTAGGCTGAGATGGCGTTTTCCTGCCAAACCTTGACGGTGCCCTTCGTCCCAACACGCAACTGCTTCTCGCCTTTAAAAGCGAAGGCGCGCGCATTTCTGATTTGGATGTTGTCGCCCACGGAAACGCAGCCTATCTGGTCGTTCCAGAGGCAGAGTTTAATTGTTCCCGTCGCGTCCCCGATTACTGCGTTGGCTACCACTGCGTTGTTTCCGAACCGTGTGTAAACGCATGTGGGAGTTGGCATTTCGAGGACTCGGGCGTTGAGGTTTACGTGGCGCATTCCGACTCGCAGGTCTTTGATGTGGCTTGATTGAGCCGAGTCAGTTTTTTTGTTTACGAATCGGCGAATTCTGTCCGTGTTCATAAATCTCCTAAGAGGGTTGTTTCGTTCTAAGAGGAATTCTTCGGAAACTTTCAGCTGCGCGACTACTTTGAAGTTTTCCATCATCAGGAAAATTCTTCCTGTTCTTCCTCTGCTACGGCATTCTATGGACAGGTCTCCGCAGAATGTTTTTTTGTTTTCTTGTGTTGAAACTAAGGCTTGGAAGAATTTGTCTGGGTCTATGTTGTATTTTACTGTGATGAAAGCGAGATATTCGCCTAACGGAACTTTTTTCTCCCTCAAAGCCTTCCCCCATTTTTTCGCGCCAGAACTATTTGCGAAAAGCACTGCTCATTCAGCTCAAGCTTCTCAGACGTTTCCAGCATCCACAATGAAATGTAAGCTGGCTATATTAGTCTAGCCATAATGAGAGCGGGTTTTCATGGTTTTACGCAGGTTTATTCATGTCTTGCGTGCGTGTTAGCATGTTGAGTCGCGGATAAGATTGAAAAAATAAAAAAGGATTGTTTCTTTGAAACGAAGTTAACCTGTTAACTTAAACAGCTTAATATCTTCGTGGTGGTCTTCGTTTGGCGTAGCACTCTCGGCAGTAAACTGGCCTGCTACCGTCTGGCTTGAAAGGAACGTCGCATTCTTTTCCGCAGTCAGCGCAGGTTGCCTTGTGCATCTCTTTCTTATACATATTGCTATTTCAACTCCTGTTTACGATTATGCGCAAAAGGGTCTTTTTGCACAACCGCAATATTGTGCATCCACGTTTTAAACTTATCCTTTCCTAAGGTTGGTTTGTAGCATGGATTCCTGGAGGAACGGGCAATCAGTGGAGCGGGCGGTTTTTACGCGTGATAGCCATCGGGGCGCAAAATAATGATACGTGAATCATGTTTAAATGCCAGCGTGCCTTTAAAAGAGCCGTTAAGAAGGAAAATTTATGTCTCATCAACCAGTTTATGGAAGAATAATGAATTACCGCATAGGCATCCGAACCCAAATGTCCGACGAATGCCTCGTCCAATTCGCCAATGTTGCGTCACTTGCGCAGGCGGGAAAACTCATAGGTCAAAAAGTAGTGTGGAAAGGCGAAAAAAAGAAGCTTGCGGGCAAAATCGTGGGTTTTCACGGAAAAAACGGCTCAGTCAGAGTCAAATTCAAGAAAGGCGTACCCGGACAAGCATTGGGAACGACGGTCGAGCTGATCGCTTAGATTTTTCGGCGTCAACACGAATCCCCAATCAGGCGAATTGTGTTTTCTTTGGTTTTTTCTTAATGTGCAGAAGCTAATTTGTTGCGCGACCAAGCTCAATAAGAAAAATGTTATAAGAACAGACGAACAAAGGGGAAAACTGGACGTGAACTAAATGGGAAACAATTTCTTTGGTCTAAATAATTCTGCTGCACCATCTACTCCCACTGTGGAGCGGCCAGCTGTGCAGGCGCCGTCGAAGAAATTTGGTGGTAAGAAACTTTACGTTGTAGTCGCTCCTGTGGCGGCAATTGTGATCATTCTTGTTGCGGTGTGGATGGTTCCGCAGGGTAATGCTGATGTGATTTCTCTGGGTGTGGATTATGCTGTGGGTGAGAAACTGACGTATGCCGTCACGATGACAATATCACTTAGTATAGCTAACGCTTCTATGAGTAATAGTACGGATGGCACTTTGACTGTGGAGGTTCTGAGCTTTGATGGGGACACGTATACGTTGAATTATACAACATCTAGCTCCGCTAATGGAGTCTCTGTGACGGCTTCGAATCTTGTCGAGTTGAAAAAGAGTGAGATGGTGACCGCGCTTGCTTTGTTGCCTGTGGCGAGTCAGCAATTTAATTCTTACGGGAATGAGAGTGGTCCGATGTTGACGGCTTTCTTTGACCAGACGCAAGCAAAAGTTGGAGATACATGGAGTGTTCCGATTCAGTCTGAGGGTTCAGTCGTGGCTGAGGATTTGAAGGTTACGTTTAAGGCGATTCAGGATTTGACGGTTGAGGCTGGGACGTTTAGAGTTTTCCGAATTGACTATTCAACCAGTGTTCAACAAAACCAGAGCTCCGACTATAGCATCAAGATTGATATGTCTGGACAGTCGTATTTGGAGCAGGGCACGTGCAGGCAGATTCAAAACAATCTCCAAGTGGCGATGACTTTTCAGTTTTTAGGCAACGACGCCAATATGGATGCGACGATTGCGAGCAAGCTGATTCAGGACGTTAAACCGTAAACATGATTGGGACAGAAAACTCATCTTTTTTTACTAACTAAATGCGCTGTTCATTTTCTCTCTACGCGGTCTTCCCTGATGAGGGTACGGAATCAACAAGTTTCGTCACCAGTTTCATCTTGCCCCATTCTTCGAGTAATATCTAACCTAGCCTTAAATTTAGCTGTTCTTATCCACGAGACCATATCACAAAAGAGTTTGTCACATTCTGTTGAAGTAGTCCAGTGGGTTGTACCAGTAGATTGTGATTGGTTTTTTGCATTCTTGGTTTTGGCATCTGTGTTTCTTTTTCACCACATTGCCATGGTAACTGCTTGCTAATGGTTTTTCTATTGAATATGCAGAATGCAGTTTGTCTGGGGAATCAGCTTCAAATATCTGATCGCAGAAGGGGCATTCAAGGACAACCTTGGAAACAGCCATCCAACATTCCCTCAACTTAGTAATATGCTGTTCTGAGGTAAAAACTTAACTAAAAATTGAATCGTTTTCATACAATCTTTGCTTGATGGTTACCGACAAAAAGACGGTTATTTGGTGAAAAAATTAGGTGTTAAGTTGTGTTGCCTTAAGTTTTCTCATAATCTTTCTTTGTCGAGTCAAGCGTGCAAGCCTTTTGCTAGGCGGTATTCTATACGTGCGCCCTTGACTGTTTCTGTAAACTTTTACGCCTTTACTTTTCAATTTCGTTTTCTTTCTCAAGTTGCCAAATCCTCCAGAATACCGATAACATACGAATAATAACTATTTGAGTGTGCCCCCTTAGCTTAAACCGTTACCGACAAACTATACGCTGAATTTGTCAGGTCAATGAAAAGGCAAAATAAAATTTTTCTGATAAGAGGAGCAAAAAAGGGAATAACGTGTTGCACTTTTTCTCAAGGCTGAAGCAGTGTTTGTAGCGCCTTCCATTTGCAAAGGAATTCATATCCCTTCTCAGTCGTTGAATATCTAGCTGCGCTACGTTGCATTTCCAAAAGTTCAAATCCTAAAAGCTGAGGCAGGCATTTCTGAAGCATTGTGAAAGAGATATTCGTCTTGTACATTACGTGAGTCTTGACCTGCGGCTCCTGGCAGAAATTGAGTATCTCCGCAAAAATCTGTAAATGCCCCCTATGCAAGCAATTGCCTTGCGCGGACTTTATCAAATCCTCAAAAATGATAGTTTCTCTTAACATGTTAAGATGCGCGTCGCAATGTGATTTAAGGCTTCTCGTTAAAACTATGGTTTTCTACGGTCAATCTTGAGCGAAGTAAAGCCTCACCTTTTTAATTCCTTATAGCTAGATTTTTACTTGCAAAACTGTACGCAATAATTCCTAATTGTTACAGTCATTTAACAATCACAACTGCTTAAGAGATTGATACGCGCATTCTTCTCTTAGAGCGTGTTTTATTGATGAATTTCGTTGAGGCTATGGAGCTGCTTCGAGCTCTGGTAAATTTTTGCCCTAAAACCTCACGAATAGCTCCAAAAACGGTTTTATACGATGCTGAAAAAGAAGGTTACATGGTCTGGGTGAATGAAGATTCATTGAAATCGGATTATCTCCGCTTCATGAGAGAAATCGTTGAAACTCGGCACCTGAGAACCAGAAACCAAGAAAGATACGTGGTTATACAGTCTTTTTTTAGCACGTGCGTTATTTTTCTAAAAGACTTCTAATGCCTCTTCCTAAGAAGCTCTTTATCACTTCTGAGCTCACTTATTACAATATCCATTCCATCAAAGAGGCGCCCCCTTCTATTAATTGGTGCCACGGCATTTTTCAACCATGCCTTTTTCTTGCATCCTCTACATAGTTTCTGATAAATTTCCGCTCTTCCATTGCTGCTTTATAAGGGGGTATAGACAAAAATCGCACAACAGTAGCCATGTGAATTCCCATACTTGTAAACAAAGAATAAAGCCAACGTCAAACAGTATTTTTCTTGGTTTAACCTGTCATGCTTAAGGAAGATTCAGTAGCTGGTGTTTTCGAGTTGCTCGCCAAGCCAGTCCGCAAAACGCTGGCTGAACTGGGTTTTACGGAGCCAACGCTTCCGCAAACCATGGCTGTTCCAACGGTGCTTTCGGGAAAGAACGTTTTGTTGATTGCGCCAACTGGAAGCGGAAAAACCGAAGCCGTTCTCCTGCCAGTTTTCAGCAAACTCATCCAGCAGCCCGAAGCGAAAGGCATCAACGTCATCTACATCACCCCATTAAGAGCGCTGAACCGCGACATGCTCAAACGATTAACATTCTGGAGCGAAAAACTCGGCATAACCGTTGACGTGAGACACGGCGACACAGAAATGAAAACCCGCAGGAAACAAGCACGCCAACCACCACAAATGCTCGTCACAACCCCAGAAACGCTGCAAGCCATTCTTCCAGGCAGCCAAATGCGACGACACCTAAGCCAAGTGCAAACCGTTATCGTCGACGAAGCCCACGAACTCGCAGGCAGCAAACGAGGAACACAACTAACCATCGCATTGGAACGCTTAAGCGAAGTCACCGAAACACCATTCCAACGCATAGGATTATCCGCAACCATCGGAAACCCAGACGAAATCGCCAAATTCCTAGCAGGAACAAACCGCAAAATCACAATCGTCCACGCAGCACTCGCCAAAAACTTCCGCTACCACGTCGAAAACCCACAGCCAACCCAAATCGACTTTGACATGGCTGGAAAACTGGAAACGTCACCCGAAGCCGCAGCACGCATACGCAGACTCACAGAACTAGTCGACACACACAAATCCACATTAATCTTCGTGAACAGCCGCCAAAACGCCGAAATGCTCGGACACAAACTCAGCCAACTCGGCAGAAACGACATAGCCGTACACCACGGAAGCTTAAGCAAAGAAGAACGCATAAACATCGAAGACGAATTCAAAAACGGCAAACTCAAAGCCATCATCTGCACCAGCACACTCGAACTCGGCATAGACATCGGCAACGTCGACCTCACAATCCAATACATGTCGCCAAGGCAAGTCAGCAGCCTCATCCAACGCGTTGGCAGAAGCGGACACAGCCTCGAAAAACTTTCCGAAGGCATAATCGTCACCGTTTACCCCGACGACACACTGGAATCAGTTGCAGCCGTAAAAAACGCCCAAGCCAACAAAATCGAACCCGTCTTATTCCACGAGAACGCATTGGACGTTTTGGCGCATCAAATCGCAGGCATCCTCATGGAACGCCAAGACATCACCATAACCGAGTTAACAAAAATAATTCACAACGCATACCCATACCGAAAACTCGCCAAAAAACAACTCACAGACGTGATAGACTTTTTAGAAAGCCTCAACAAACTCAGAGTAGAAGGCACAACATTGCGAAAAACAGGACGAACACGAGAATACTACTACGGAAACCTCAGCATGATACCCGACGAAAGACGCTACCCAGTGATAAACGTACTCAACGATCGCAAAATCGGCACCCTAGGCGACGAATTCATGGCACTAGACGCACGCATCGGACTGCACTTCATCATGCGAGGAAAAGTCTGGAGAATAATCCGAATCGAAGAAGAAACAGGCACAGTACACGTTGTCCCAGCAGAAGACCCCTTCGCGGCAATTCCAGGTTGGGATGGAGAAATTCTACCTGTGCCATTCGAGTTGGCCCAGCAAACGGGAAAAACCCGCGAAAAAATCGGGCAACTCCTCAAACAAGGCAAAACCGCGGAAACCGTGGCAACGGAACTCGCAGTCGAACTGGAAACCGACAAAACCACGCTACTCAGCACCGTCACAGAAATCGACGAGCACCTGAAAGAAGGCGCACCTTTACCCACACAAAACCACATTGTCCTCGAAGCGTTTGACCGCTACTTAATTGTGCACGTTTGCTTCGGCGAAAAAGTCAACCGCACGTTAGCAGGAGTTTTCGACACTGTGCTCTCCGAACGCGAAATCATCACGGGTTGGTGGGCAAACGGCTACCGAATCCTCATCGAAACATCACGCAAACTCAGCAAATGGGAACTCGAACCATTACCTGAAACGCTTTTCCATTTAACGGCTGACCAAGTTGACAAGGCATTCGGCAAATACGTCAAAGCAAAGTTCCCTTTTGCATACAAAATGAAGTCAGTGGCAGAACGCTTCGGCGCGTTGCCGCGTGGAAAAACCATGAGCTACGAACGCCAAGCGAAATTGAAGGCTGCGTTTGAGGACACGCCAATTTACGATGAAACCCTGCGTGAAGCACTGCTGGAAAAGGCAGATGTTGCAAGGGTTAAGCAGATAATGCGCGATGTGATTGACGGAAAAATCAATGTCAGCACGCTTGTTCGCTCGGAAAAACCGACGCCTTTAGCATATCATATTCTGTCACAGTACGCAGACGTTTCCGAGCTGATGGCACCTGAACGCGTATTGCTAAGCAACATCGACAGGATGAAAATGGCTATCGAAGCAAGAACAGTCACGTTATTGTGTATGTCGTGTGGCGAGTGGACAAGCCAATTTAGGATTAAGGATTTGCAAGATGAACCGAAATGTGAAAACTGCGGTTCACGGTTGTTGGCGCTGCTTTACCCGAGTCAGCACGTTTTGCATTTGAAGGACGCGTTGCATAGAAGACGTGAAGGGAAAGAGCTTTCGGAAGACGAGCTTAAGGAGTTGAGCCAAGCAAGACGAAAAGCCGACTTAGTTTTGAGTTACGGTAAGCAAGCGGTTAGAGCGTTGCAGGTCAAAGGTGTTGGCGCAGAAACCGCTTCACGCATTCTTGGCAAGATGCATCCGAAAGAGGATGAGTTTTACATGGACTTGTTGAAGGCAAAGATACAGTATTTACGGACTAGGGAATTCTGGGAAGATAGGGAAAAGCAGAGGTAACTTTCTCTTGGCGCAACCGTGTGAAGCGAATCCTGAAGAAAAAGAGCATAAAACGCTGAAGCCAACCTTAGGCTTGTGGAGCGCAACCGCCATAAACGTTGGCGCCATAATCGGTGGCGGAATCTTCGTCGTCACAGGCATCGTTGCAGGCTTAGCAGGCTCAGCATTCGTAATATCCATGACTATCGCTGCGGTGATTGCGCTTTTCACGGCGTTGAGTTTTGCTGAGTTGACTACTTGGCAGCCTGTGGAAGGAAGCGGCTACGAATACGTGCGGCAGCTTGTTTCTCCTTTTGCCGGGTTTCTTTCGGGCTGGATGTGGATGATTGCGAATACATTTGGGGGTGCTGCTGTTTCGCTTGGTTTCGCGTATTATTTGGCTGCTGCGTTTCCTGGTTTGCCTGTGAATGTTGTTGCGGCTGTGACTTGTTTGGGGTTTGCGGGTTTGAATTTTGCTGGGATTCAACAGTCAGCCATGCTGAATAACGTGCTGGTAATCGTCAAGTTGGCGGTGCTGGCGTTCTTCGTTATTCTCGGGTTGACGCATGTAAATTCTGCGAATTTCTTGCCTTTCGAACCCTTCAGCAGTGGCGTGCTTTTTGGGGCTTACTTCATCTTCTTCGCTTACGGCGGTTTTGCGAGAGCAACAATTATTGCTGAGGAGATTAAGGATGCGAAGCGGAATGTGCCGCGTGCGGTGTTATTGTCGTTGGTCATCTCCAGCTTGGTTTACGTTCTTGTTGGTGTTGTGGCTGTGGGTCTTGTGGGTTCAAGCAGTCTTGCTGGGTCGAATTCTCCTTTGACGTTTGCGATAGGCGCGACGAGAAGTTCCTTGGCTATGCAGATTGTCTCTTTTGGTGGTTTGGTGGCGACTGCGAGTGTTTTGTTGACTGCGGTTTTGGGTGTGAGCAGGATGGCCTTTTCAATGGCTAGGCGAAGAGATTTGCCAAAAGCTTTGTGTTTGGTTAATTCGCGATTTGGTACGCCTTATGTTTCGATTTGGATAACTGGGTTTGTGATGGCGTTGCTGGCTTATTTCGTGGATTTAACTGGCGTTGTCGTGGTCAGCACTTTTGCGCTGCTTTTCTGGTATGTCCTTGTGAACGTGGCTGCTTTCAGGCTGAAGCATGAGAACAGGATGTACCCAAGATTGTTTCCTGTCCTAGGATTTAGCACTTGCCTTGTGTTGTTGGCGGTTGTTTTTCGTGTTGCGCCGATTGCTTGGACTGTAGGTGTGGTATGCCTTTTGGCAGGTACAGTTGTCTACGTTGTCAGAAGAACT
>DATEAU010000034.1:0-6179 GCA_035288165.1 Bathyarchaeia archaeon | reverse complement strand
TTGCCCAGGCTTCCGCTGCAGAATCACACGTTTCTCATAATTCCGTCTGCTTCTGGTTTTCGGGCTGGGCGCAGTTTTCGGCGTAGCTTGGATTTTCGGAGTTTGTCCTCGGACTTTTCCAGCTTTGGATAGTGAACCGTGAGTTGGCATTTATACACCTGTGGCACATGAAGCTGAATGGAACTCTTAAACCTTTAGGGGAGAACTGGTTCAAAAACAGGAAAACCATGACGCATAGGTAATGGCTAGAATACGCGTTGGCGGTAACGTATTTATCGGTAAGAGTTATTTTTGGTTACAGCAAATGATGTTTCAGTGCAGAGGTCGCCGAGCTAGGTCAAAGGCGTAGAGCCGCTTTTTTGTAAACAAGCGGTGCGCTAGCTTCAGGAGCCTATCGCGAAGGCGTTCGTGGGTTCAAATCCCACCCTCTGCACCACCTAATGGAAAAAGATAGAAGATACAAATAGTTGAAGATTTAATTCATTCTAAGCATTTGTGAATTGGTGTGAACATGGAGATATCGAAAAAACTGGAAGATGCTTATGTTCAGAGAATGCCGCCTGAACTTAAAGAAAAATTCGTTGCGCTCTCTGTTGATGAGCGGAAAGCTATCCTTAAGGCTCTGCTGAGGTTTCATCAAGTTATTGAAGAAGAGACTTTTCAACTCGTACTTGGAATGGTTAATGCGCGTCTAGAGAAAAAGTAGCTCGTCAACGGATTTTCCCCTAGAGAAACCGGGTGATGTTCTTAAATACGTGGCTTCCATGGAACTGCTGGGAAGAAGCACAGTGGCTTATCTGCGGCAAGAAAAAGAAACAGTTGAAATCGACTACCCGTTAAGCAAAGTTTGGGAGGCTATGCCAAAAGCGTTAGCGCTCTTAGACTGGACGTTGGAGCAGTCTGATGACGAAGCCCACCACGCCAAAGTGAAGACCAAATCGGCTTTCATGTCTTACAGTTCAGTCCTAATCGTAGACGCCGTGTCCGTGAACGAGAAAATGTGCAGAGTAACCGTTAAGGCTGAAACACCTGTCACGACAATCACCGCCGTTGCAGATTTTGGGCGCTCTCGAGAAAGGATCCAATTATTTTTCGCGATGTTGGCGAAGCAGTTGAACAACAGCGAGAATGCTTAATAACATTGTCTCTCCTCAAAAATGGCGAGCCATGTAAACTTAGGAGCTGGTCTAGCATGATGAAGAAAAAAGAAAGCGGGAATGAGTTCGTTGAGACATCTGCAAGGATAAAGGTGAGCAAGAACGGTCCCTACCTCGTCTCCGGCGGAATCCCAGTTTCAAAGCAAACGATAATGACCGACATTGATGGAACCGCCCTTAAATGGCGCGAAGACATAAAGTATCAACGCCAAGAGAAATGCGGGCTCTGCCGTTGTGGTCAATCAAAGAATAAGCCGTTTTGCGACGGAACACACTTGAAAATCGGGTTTGATGGCACGGAGACAGCAGGCGGCGAATCCTACCTTGACCAGCCCAAGAAAATCGATGGTCCCATATTGAAGCTTGTTGACATCGAAGAGATTTGCGCTTCTGCACGGTTTTGTCATCGGGCTGGAGGCATCTGGAACCTCGTCCGAGAATCGGACAAACCAGAAATCAAGAAAATGATTATCGAGGAGGCTTTTGATTGCCCCTCTGGGCGTCTCATAGTCCAGGATAAGAAAACAGGAAGAGTGATTGACCCGAACGTTGAAAAGTCAATCGTTGCCATCGAAGATCCATGGGCAGGGGTGAGCGGCCCTCTGCGGGTGCACAGCGGCATCCCTATCGAATCGGCAGATGGAAAAACCTACAAAGTTCGCAATCAGGTTACTCTTTGCCGATGTGGCAAGTCTCAGAACAAGCCTTTCTGTGACAGCAGCCACTATCCTGAAGAACATGAACATGGAAAAGAGGAAAAGTGAACAAAATGGATGTTGAATACGAACTGGAAGATGCGTTAAGAAATAAGGAGAAAGTCTTCGTTCTGTTCTACGCTTCATGGTGTCCATTCTCTAGAAGGTTTTTGCCCATATTCGAAAAATACAGCGAAAGCCGTCCACAGAGCTGCATGCGGGTCAAGATAGATGAGAAAGCGGAACTCACTGAAAAATACTCAGTGGACGTGGTGCCTACCGTGTTGGTTTTCGAGAAGGGAACAGTTACGAAGCGCCTTGACGGTGAACCAGGCGCAGGATTAGATGAAAGCCAATTCAAGAATCTACTAACTGAAAGCTAACATTTTTTCAACCTCAAAGGTAATCGTGAAGCGTATTGAGTCAGCGCGATTACGATTTTTCAGCCATAATAAACAAGGTTGGCATAAACCCATACGTTGCCATTCCAGAGCACATCAGCCAATGCTTCGGAAAACGAGGCTATATTCGCGTCACAGGTGTTTTAAACGGCGTGTCGATTCGCGCCACTTTAGTGCCTACGGGAAACGTTCGGCACCGCCTCTATGTGAATGGTGAGATGCGAAAAAAAGCAAACGTGAAAGTCGGCGACAACGTTCACTTGACTTTAAGGCTTGACACTGAACCGAGGGAGGTCGCTGTGCCCAGGGAACTGGTGGAAGCTCTTGAAAGCAATGAGAAAGCGCGAACCGCTTTCGAAAGGTTACCGCTTTCTCATCAGAAAGAAATACTTGATTACTTGAATTTTCTTAAGAAGCCTGAAAGCTTGAAGCGGAACATCGAGAAAGTCATCCGTTCGCTTCTCGAACCAAAAAAGAAAAAGACATGAAAGGCAAAAAAATTGTGCAGAACAAATGAGTTCTTATTCGCTGACTGAGAATTTTGGGGGTTGTTGCTGGCGGATCTTCACGCGAAAATTCCCGCATGGGATCCGCCAAGCATTTTTCTTGGGGGTACGCTATGGCAACGTTATGTCTATAATGATTCTCGGGTATATGAAATATTGTGATTGTATGAATGCTACAACAGTTTCATTAACAAGATAAGAAAGCTGGGGTTTTGTGGAAAAAGCATTTTTGAAGTTTCAGAAGCGTGTTAAATCAGACCCGATTCTCTTAGATATTCGCGGCAAGTCATTCAACACGTATGCGAAGACGTGGCCTCGCCATTTTCCCCAACGTTCCTCCGCCAGTCGCTTAAGCATCGGGATTGCTTCCCGTGGAGATTCTGTTTCTTTTCCGAAGAGGAGAATGTGAAAGATTTTGGCGCTCCAAACGTCTAATGGGAAGCCCATGCCGGGCACAACGATGTCAGCTGAATAGTCGCCGATGCCGCGAAGGCTGAGCAGTTGTTTCTTGGCTTCTTCTTGTGGCATTTCCCAGAGTTGCTGCATGGTTGGAAAACCGTCGCTTAGGGTTTTGGCGATTGATTGGAGGTTTGCGGCTCTGTAGCCGAGTTTGGCTTTCGTTTTCAAATCCTCAACTGAAGATAACGATAGCTTTTCTATTGAGGGCCAGTGCTTGATTGTTTTTCCGTCAAACCTGATTGTGTCGCCGAAATTTTCTATCAGCAAGTCCATCATCTGGTTGGACCTTTTCATGGGTGCCATCTGAAGAGTCACGGCGAGGATTAGGGCTGGAAGAAGGTCGGGCCATGATACGGTGCGCATTCCGCACAAATCCTTGACGACATCGCGTAATATCATGTCTTTTCGAGCTAGAGCATAGAACTCGCGTAATTCCTCTTCCACTCTTAAAGCTCTCTTAACTGTGCTTGTCACGTTAGCCTTCTCTTCGTCGCTTAATCGTTCAGGCGCGAAGACTCGGCACTGCACGCAGGTTTTCCGCAATGTTCCTTTCGAAGACAATTTGAATCCCAAGAGCTTAGAGTCGAACCGTGCAGTGGTCCACAGAACGCCGTCTTTGAAAATCTCGTTTGGCGTGGACCACCACCAGCCGGCGGGTTTGTGCACTGTAAGCTCGAAATTGAAGGGTGATGCTGCCTCAAACTCGACGCGATGTGCTTCCTTGTACAATGCGAAATCCCGAATTGACTATCTAATCGGTTGTAAATAAATCAAGTGAGCACATGTTTTTTCCCTCTTAGAAGGAAGGGGGGAGCTTTTCAGAGCAATAGGTTAGTCGTATTGTTTTATCCGTATCATTCTTCTGTAGTTTCTGAGGTCTTTGGAGACGTTTTTTATTAGTTGCAGTTCGTCCATTGTTTTTTCGAATTTGGCGATTTCTTCGCGTACTTTTAGGTGTACGGTTGGGTCTTTAGTCATGTTTTTCAGCGCCGTGTGTTGTTTTTTAGATGTGTGTTGGAGGGCTGGTCATTGTGTGTTGGCGGTCTAAACTGCCAATCCGTCATCGAGGAGAAAGGAGAAGGCTTCGAAAACGGAAAAATTTTTTGTTGGCTCGTTTAGTGCTGCCTTCAACCTCTTAGCCCTCCTTGTTTCACGTCTTAAGACTTAAGACATTATAGTCTTATAAACGTTATGAATCAAAAATTAAAACAGACAAAACAAAACAAGACTAAACAAAAATTTAAGCGATAGCCAGAACGCCTTCCAAAACCTTCCGTTCAGGAATCTCCAGCTGCTTACTCAACCAAACCTTCACAAGCGGAGCCAACTTTGGGATTTCGCCGCTGTAGGTGATGATTTGATTGCCTTTCAACGCGTCAGCTTGGAACGTTCTTTCGGCTTCTTTGACCATGAATGAGATGTTTTGTGCTTGTGTGGCTAAGCTTTGGAAGTCTTCCCATTGTTTGCAGCGTAGGATTACTGGTGGACCGTGCATGGCAACTGGCTGTTCAGCTTGGATTGGAACTGGGATGGCTGGGGGAATTTCGGTTTTTGGTGTTTCTTTCGACAGGGCTGCTGCTGGTACAGGTGTTTCACGTGGTGAGGTGGATAGGTAGCTGATGAGGTTGGTGATTTCGTTTTGTAAGCCTGTGATGCGTTCTTCGATTTTTTCGACTTTGCTGGTTAGTTCGCCTGTTGCGCCGATGGCTTCTGTGACTGTGCCTAGTTCGCTGATGAGGCGGTCTAGGTCTTTTTCGTGTTCTTTGAGGACGTTGACGATGAAGTCTAATGCTTCGAGCGCTTCATCTTTTGACTGTGGCTTTCTTGACATGCGTATCCCCGCGTTTTGCCTGTGCTATATGGATGTGGGTTGCGTAGATAAACGTAGCGAATCCCAAAAGCGAATCTAAGCGCAGATATAACCGTACGAATTGGCAATATGCACAACAGGAATACACTCGTAAATTGAGTCTTTTTTGGTGTTTCATTTTCCGGTGGAGTGTCGGGTGCAGTTTTTGTTGTTGTCTTTTATTGATTTAATTTTTCGGCGGGATTCCATACGCATTTTATCGCGTTTTGTGGGCAAGCTATTACGCATGGCGATTTGCCGCTTTCAGGCTTACATGAGGAGCAGGTGTATTTGATTTTTTTCCGGTGTTGCTCCGTCACCGCTGCCACCGTTTTGTCGTCCAAGTCAATCAGCATCGTCGTCATCTCCAACGCCTTCCGAGGGCAAACAGCCACGCATTTCTGGCAGCCGTCACATTTGCCCGCGTCAATAACGACGTAGAATTCGCCTGAGCCATCACAGTACCCGTAATGCGTGATTATGGCTTATCCGCCCTTTAGCCGCCCTGCGATTTCAGGTACAACGCCCTGCCCAGCAGCGCCGCGCCTATCGCGCCTGCCACCATCGGGTCCAACCCGTTCTCGCGCCACTTCGGCGACGGAAGCGTCTTGACGCCAAGAATGGTCTCAATTCGTGTGACGATGCCGATGTTCTTGGATTGCCCGCCCGTAATCACTAACTCTTTCTCCAAGCCTACGCGGTTTATGAGGTTGCCCATCCTGACAGCCATCGCACGAGTATAAGCCGCAAGCACCTTCTCCTTCGTCCACCCCTTACGAAGCAAACCCATCGCTTCGGTCTTCGCGAAAGCCACACAAGTGCAACTCACAGGCTCAGGCTCCACATCAACCTTCAACGAAAACTCGCCAATATCCTCAATCGGAATCTGGAGCAGGTCAGCGAAAACCTCCATGCCACGGCCCGTTCCAGCAGCGCACTTGTCGTTCATGAGGAATGAAACTACCCTGCCCGTGTCGTCGATGCGGATGGCTTTGATGTCCTGCCCGCCAACGTCAAGCACGGTTCGCACGCTGGAGCCCCATATGTAGTTGGCGCCTTTCGCGTGGCACGCAATCTCTGTAATCGCCTTATTAGCCATTGGCACGTTGACT
>DATEAU010000033.1:0-12994 GCA_035288165.1 Bathyarchaeia archaeon | reverse complement strand
GTTAGACCTTGGGCAAGAGGCGGGTCACCAGTTTTCTCAGGTAACAAAATTTTTGGCGGAATCCACGCCGACTCAGGTGGAGGTCAAGTTACCATCTCAAACAACGAGATAAGTTCCAGTGGTAATTACGCGATAATTTTCGTCGCAGGCATTCATGCTGACATATCGGGCAACAAAATCGTCGGAACAAACAATAACCCTACGGGGATAAGCGTTTCAGGAGTTTTAAGCTCAACCACGATTAGCCAAAACCAGATCTACGGTTGCAAAACAGGAATAAACGTTGGTCAATCCAATGTACAGATCTACAGAAACGTGATTTTTAATAATAACATCGGAATAAACATACAGTTTACTGCACCAATAGTAGGTGCAAGTGGCCCATGGGCGGAAAACAAAACAGCGGACATCCAAGCAAACACCATCGAGAAGAATTCAATCGGAATCCAATTTGCTCCTTATGTGTTGACGTCAACAATTAAAAACAACAATATCCAAGACAACAGCCAGTACAATTTCCAATTGCAGTCTTCAAACAACCTTACTATTGCTAATAATTGGTGGGGAACAACCGACAAGCAAGCCATAGACCAGAAAATCTACGACAACAAAAACGACTTCAACTTAGGCACGGTAACCTTTGAACCATTCTTGACAGAACCAATCAACATTGCCACAGTCATACCTGAAGTGCCAGAACAAGAGGAAACTCCTTCGCCCTCTCCATCGCCGTCACCGTCTCCAAGCCCGTCGCCTTCACCTTCAGAGAATTCAACCTCACCGTCAGACAAATCAAACCCGCAAAATGCACAGTCGACAGAATTGAACATTGTGGAAATTTCTATTCTAGTCGTCTTAGTCATTATAGCTGCGTTGCTGAGCGTTCATCTTGCGCTTGCAGTAAAGAAAAATCGGGCACGAAACAAAAAAGAGGAAGGAAACGTGTTTAGCTGAGTTTGATTTCTGCTATTTGCGTTAGGTCGGTTAGGCTGTTGAGTTTGACTTTCGCGTTGGACACCGTGTATAATGTGTTTCCGATGTATAGTGCTCTGTTCACGTTTTGGTTGTAGTCTCCGTAGTAATATTGTTGGTTTGTGTTTTCTTGATGTGTTACGCCGCCTTCCAATTCGAAGCCTGTGAGCGTTAGCGTGAATACGTATGCGCCTTGCCAATATCCGCCTTGCATTGGAGCTATGCCAACATCTTTGCCGCTTGGAGGAACCACGCCGCCGCCAACCACGCCATACTGTGTAATCGACACTGGAATAACCAGCAACTGCTTTGCCTTGTTGAACAGGAACGCTTTCGGCTCGTAAAGCGCGTCTGAGCTTGAGTAGTCGCCTTGCACGATGGTCTTATTGATTTCTGTTGGGGCATTGACGTTTGTGACGTCGAAGAGCGACAGTTTAACGGTGCTGTTCTCCATTCCTAAGCCGATTATGTGGTTTTCGTCGTATGGGTGCAGGTAGCTTGAGTAGCCTGGAATCTCCAGTTTCCCAGCTACGCGGGGCGCGGTTGGGTTGCTCATGTCGAGGACGAAGAAGGGGTCTTTCTGCTCGAAAGTGACTATGTAAGCCTTGTTGCCGATGAACCGTGCGGATTGAATTGTTTCGCGGATTTCTGCGTTCTTCAATTCGACTGCGCCTACGTTAGTTAGGTTCATGTCAAGCACGTAAACAGCGTTCTGTGTTGTCTCCTTCCAGTTGGTTGTGGCTAACCTGAAGTATCCATTGTACTCGTCCATCGAGTATTGGTTGATGGCGCTGCCTGGAACACTGCCCTTCGCCCGGAAGGTAAGTTTGCCCGTGTCGATACTTACTCTGTAGATAGTCGTGTACTGTCCTTCACTCCATGTTGGGTAGGTCACATACATGTTGCCAAGTGAAACGTACATGGTGCTTGCGCCACCCATCAGCACCGTCATGTTAGTCAGTTGTGACGGGTCTTTAAGGTTTAAGCCGTAGAACGACGTGAACGTGAAGTAGTTGCTGTCAACATGTGCGTAGTCTGCTGTGTCTGAGTAGTACACTTTGGTAGCGGGAATCTCGGCTGTGCCTACTGCCGTGGAAACTGTTGGAAGTGGCACGACGTTTTGGTAGACGTATGCTGATTGGCTAACGACAGTATACAAGTAGTCACCTATCATTCGGCTGTTGAAGTAACTGCCGCTCAGCGTGAAGTTACTTGCAAGAGTGGGGTGAACTTTGTCAGAGATATCGTAAATGTTGACGAAAGTCTGGACATTGTTGTAGTAAGGGTAAATCATCGAGGGCATTCCAACCGCGGGTTCACGCGCATCTGCGACGCCTAAAGCGTAAAGTTGGTATTGGCTGCCGATGATGATAAGTTGGCTGCTATCTTGGCTTAGGAACATGCCTGCCAAGTAAGTGTTATTTTCGAGGCGGATCTTTGCGATTACGCGTGGGTCGTTAGGATCAGCTTTAACTATGTAGACATAGTTTTGGCCGTTTGAGTAGTCGTTGGACGCGGTGTAAATGTATTCGCCGTCGTTTTTGATTGTGTCGGCCTCGTCGACGCCTGCAACCTGAATGTTCGTGGTTGAGTATGAACTTGTCGACGCTGCTTCACCCGCTAGACTTGGAGCCATCGGTGCTGGTGTTGGTGCCCCTGATCTGGCTGAGTCTCCTGCGAAGTACTTTTGGTCAAGTGGGCCTCCCCCAAATGTGGAAGTGCCTTTCGTGTTCGTAGTTAGGTAGTTTCTGAGCGCATCATAGCTGGCAAAAGGTTTCATATCTGAAGCAACAGGCGTTACTATAGGGGTTCCGTCTGGGTTCGTGATTGGGGGATTAGGCGTTAACCCTGGCGTTGAACCGAAGACGAAGATTAATGAAACTAAAACCATCGCTGCTAATACTGCGGCTGTGCCGTAAATTCGCGTTTTCTTTTTAACTTCTTGTTGAACCATCTTTTTTCACTGCCATAAGCTAAGGTGGCGAGGGATATTATCCTAAGCAACAGAACAACTCGTTCCACTAGTTAGAACGGTCGCATTGTCCAGACTCGGTAAGCTTCGTACCAGAATATGCCGCATGCGATGGCTCCGAACGAGATAATGAATAGATTTTCGCGGCTAAAATCCTGCAAAAGGAAAGCCAAGTATGCCACGTAGAAGACGGTGCTGAAAACTGCGTAAAAGAAGTATCTCGGAAAAAGAAGCTTCCCCAGCTTTACGTAATGGCGAAGCACGCCAATCTTGACTTGGCTGACGAGAACGTAGTGTCCGCCAACTTCCTGTTTCTCCACTAAACCAAGCTCGCGAAGCTGCTCGAGATGATGATTCGCCACGCTTGGGCTACTGAAACGCAAGGCGCGCTGGACTTCTCTGACGCTGACTGGTTTTCCGTTTTTCAGGAGATACCAGTAGACTCTCCACGCCTTGCTTCGAAGCGCGTACTCAAGCTGTTCTTCGCCCTGTTCATTCAATGCTTAGGAACCTCAGCGTATAATCAGTCATGAAACATATAAGACCAATTCTTAGAACGGAGCTTGCAGATACCCAAAAGCTTTTTAGAAAAAACATTTTTCTCTAATGGAGCAAGGTGCCAGCAGCAGTGGCTATCGGTTCCCGAACACTAAAAATAGCAGCAATTATCTTAGTAGCAGTCATTGTGATTAGCGTAGCCTACGCAGCAATAACGTTTCCCCACACCATCGTCAACTTCCCAGTCGCCTTCTCAGTTGGACCCGACCAAGCAAAAACAGAATTCGAGGTACCTGCTTTGAATGACAAAGTCCAAGTGCACGTGACGCTTTCTGGCAATTCAACTTCATGGGGAGCCGCTGTAGAAACCGCTGAGGGAGTGGAACTCTGGGCATACAGAGGACCCTCGCAAGCGAACCAAACAATTTACTACAGTGCATGGACGACAATATCAAGTGGCCGTTATAACTTCACCTTCTCATCCATAGGAAGGGAATCGCTTAATGCGGAAATCAGCATAACGTCTAAGGGCGGCTTCTGGTAGATCGACACTTAGCAAAAATAGAGAAAGAAGAAAAAAAGAGGGTTTTTTCTACTTTTAAGATTGTCGGGTTGGAGTTTTTACGCCTACAGGACCCGTTGGAAGCCCAGGTGGCAATTCTGGAAAGTTGGCGCTTACCTTTTGCTCCGCGATGGCTGCTGCTTCCGTAAGGATTTTCGCGGCGTCTTCGTTTACGTTGCTGAAGTTCATGGTTGATCCGCAGTTTAGTCCCGCGTCGAACATTAAGCCGCTGAGCATGTTGCCGATTTCGCCGAGTTCGTTTTCTGCTTCTGGCATGACTCCTGTTATGCAGGTGCTGACGGAGCGTAGTACTCCGATTGCTGGTCCAAGTGTGGCTACGAGGTCTCCGAATTCCGTGCATGTCTTGATTCTTAGCATGACTTGGTCGAGTGCTAGTCCTGCGTTCATAACTAGTTTTGCCATTTTGCGGACTTCTGCGAGTTCGGTGGCGTAGATGTTGGCGCGTGCGGTGTCGTGTTTAGCATACGCATCTACGAGTTTGGCGAAGAGCGCTTTATCTTTCTGGCTGAACCGCTCGTTTGCTTGGTCTAGTTTGTTGACTTGGAGTTGGAGGCGTCTGACTGCGAAGTCCATGCGTGGCTTCAGCGGTGGCGGTGGATTTACTACTCCTCTTATGGTGTCGGTGAATGAGCTTTCGTCTCTTCTTGTTTCCCATTTCTTAGCGAAACGTTCAGACAAGTCTAATTCCTCATGTGGCAAAGGGCGTGGAATGTACTTATGTATTGTTAACATGCGGGCATCATGCAGGTATATACATGAAAGCGAAAAACCAGAGTTCAATTACAATTATCCGTTGCAGAAACACATGCCGAAAGAGGAGATTATAGACAAATCCGTGAAGATTTCGCGCTATTGATTAAGGAGAACCCCGGAAACAAACGCTAACAATCCAGTCACAAACCACAATAGAACAATTTTCTTGATTTTTCGTGCATTTTCACGACTGTAATCTTTGAGCAGAAGAGCCGAAGACAGAACAAATCCAATATCGGTGAGTATGACGACGGGGATGAACCAGAAGGAAACAAGCCCCAAAAGCCATGGGAGCGAAGTTAAAGCGACTGCAGAAACGTAAAAAACAGCGGCGGCGACGGCGGCGTTTCTTTCGCCGTAACGCACCGCAAGCGTCTTAACGCTCTCTGCCGCGTCTCCTTTGACGTCGACGATTCCCTTGGTGATTTCTCTGCCAGTGTTGGAGAGGAAAGCCATCGAGGCAAAAAGCCACACGTTCAACGGAACCCAATCCAACACGGCGACGCTACCGTAAACGAACGGCGTAGCTACACAAGCGCTCACCAGAAAGTTGCCAGGCAACCCAGTGCGCTTCCCAACCGTAACATAAGCGACAACAATCACCCAAGAAACCGCCGCCACCGCCAAACAGAGAACACTCGTGAAAAACGCGAAGACAAAACCCAAAACAGTTAGCACAAAAACCAAAACCAAAGCTCCGCGTACACTGACTAAGCCGCTTGGAATCGGACGAGACGGCTCATTCACCGCGTCAATCGCCCTGTCGTAATAATCGTTCACGACCATCGCCGCTGCACAAAGCGTGAAACCCGTTAGGAAACCGTACGCGATTTTCAGCCAGTCGCCGCCAGCAAACGCTGGATTAGCGAGAACGGCACCAACAAAGACTGCGAATCCCATCATCACGCAGTTGATTGGTCGCATTAGCTGTACGACGCCTTTGGCTTTTCCCATTTAACCTACCTGATGGAAAACATTGTTGCGAAGAGGGTTATTAAATTCTCCTTAACACGCTGGACCTTTCAGGATGGTTGCTATATCACACTGTTTTTAAAGCAGCATTTTGGTTACTTAACTGGGAACTCAATGTCAGAGCAGAAAGCTTGTCCAGACCCAGCTATGAAGCTAAAAAAGAACCGTATCGTTCGAGCTCTTCTTATTGTTGCTGGTACAATTTCTCTTGTCTTTGCAATTATTGGAATTGCCATGCCGGTATTACCAACTACCCCTTTTCTACTTTTAACAGTTGCATGTTATTGCAGAAGTTCCGAACGGCTCTATACGTGGCTCATTAATAACAAATGGTTCGGAGAATACATTAGAAAGTATCAAGAAGGAAGGGGTATTCCATTGAAGACCAAGGTCTTTGCCCTTGCCGTTATGTGGACTACGATAAGTGTTGCTACATTGGTGATTCTTCCAATGTATCAGATACCACTGCCAATCTGGACTCTGCAAATTGCTATGTTTGTAATTGCACTTGCGGTAAGTATTCATATTCTGAGGCTTCCGACATATAAGAAAAAGGGACTCGAATCTTAACGCAAAGGTTAGATGTTTAGTTCTTGAAGTATCTTCTTGAATTCTTCTTCCTTCAGCGAAGCCCTTCTGCCGTTCGCGTAGACCGCTTTGATTTTCTCCACCACAACTGCTAACGCTTCGTCGGTAGGGGCTTTTCCAGTATTTTCTTGGATTTTGTGCTTGATTATGCCTTTTCCTGATTGTTTGCCAATCGTCAACCGTCGCGTGTTTCCCACGAGTTCTGGCGGGTAAGGTTCGTAAGTCCAGGGGTCACTTAAAACGCCGTGAGTGTGTATTCCTGATTCGTGAGCAAACCCATAATCACCGACAATTGCTTTATTGGGCGGAACCACGTAGCCAGTGGCTTTACCAATGAAATCCGCGGTTTGCTTCAGGAACTGCGTTTTGCCCTCGAACTTCCTAATACCATGATGTAAGTAGAGGTTTAGAAGAACCTTTTCTGTCTCCGCGTTGCCAGCCCTCTCGCCAATACCAAGATACGTCGTGCTCACGTAGATTCTTTCCCACACGCCTGAGGCAGCCTTGACAGCGGCCATCGTGTTTTCTACTGCGTTTCCAAAGTCATCATGCGCATGGATTTCGATTTCCCTTATGCGAGTCTCCTTCTTGATGGCTTTCATCTTCGCTGGAATACCGTTTGGCAACGGCGCGTTTGGGTCTGAGAGACCTATTCCAACGGTATCGCAGAGACGGTAACATTCTGCTCCCGCATCAGTGATAGCATTGATGAACTTCTTCTCGAAGCTCCATTCAGCTCGGGTGCTGTCTTCGCCATGAACAAACGTTCTAAGCCCATGCGTTTTCGCGGCGTACTCAACCACATCGACTACGTTATCAAGTATCTGTTCTCGGGTTTTGTCTGGCCATTTAGCTTTGAAATGTATATCCGAGACGGGATGTGAGATGCCAACTTCCTGCAGGTCGCAATTTAGGGCGCTGTCTATGTCCTCTTTGACGGCGCGGCACCATCCCGCAACCCGAAGGTCAAGATTCATTCTCTGAATAACCTTAGCTGCTTTCTTATCGGGTTCCTGATAATGGAAAATTTCGATTCTTTCGACACCTATTTCGCTAAGAAACTTGGCGATCATTGCGGCGTCTTTGGGTTTCACGGCTAACCCAGGCATCTGGATGCCGTCTCTGAGCGTAGTGTCATCTAATATGGGTTCCGTTTTCAGGAGGAGTTTGAAATAAAAATCTTCAAGCCTCATTTTGCACTACTCAATTTTCCTTTCTGCGAAATTTTTAATGCTAGCATACGCAGCACAGTCATTGATAAAGATTTCTGCACACAAACTGTATAATTGTTCAATAGAAATGATGCACTAGTCCTAATCTACTTTACTTTTGACAATAAAAACATTTACTTTAATAAGCACATCTCGAATGTAACAAATCCGCTTTCCGAACCAACGCACCAACAATCATTTGATTTCGCTTTATAACAATAAGGGAATTAAACTCACGAGAGCAAAATGGATCCAAGCTGGCGATTAATGATGAATTTTGGTTTTAGGTGTTGGTTTTGAGGAAAATCTTTTATACTCGAAATGTAAAAAAATACAACCCGATGAAAAGTTTTACACAGGAGCCGTGAAGCCGTGAAATTAACCACAAGACAAATTGCACTGATAGCAATATTTTCCGCCTTGTACACGGTGCTCAGGATGGCACCAGCTTTTCCAATGATAGGCGTTCAGGGCGGTAGGTTTTCTGCTTCGGATGCTCTTGCTCCACTTTACGGAATTTTATTAGGTCCTTATATAGGCGGTTTCAGCGTAATCTTGGGCACTTTCATAGCAATAGCCTTAGGCAGACCCGTGTCCTTCATGTTTCTAGACTTCCTTCCAGCAACAATAAACGCAATTTCACTCGGTTTTCTAATCAGACGCAAATGGTTACCAGTAGTGATACTAAACGCTATCTTGCTCTTACTCTTTCTCCTGAACCCGCTAACAAGTTTCTTCGTTGAAATGCCATTCGTCGGTACAACTATTCTGGTTCCTTTCGCATGGATGCACATCGCAGCTTTCCTAGTTCTTCTTTCCCCACTAGGACGTAGAGCGGGTCAATGGGTCGAAACCCTCAAACCTAAAATCGCCACTGCAGGACTAGCCATCTTGGCCTTAATAGGGACAACGATGCAACACCTAATGGGAAACATACTTTACGAAGTCATACTCAATCAGGTTTACGTTGTGCTTGGTCAATCCCCAATAATACCCACTAGCGCATATCAGGTGAACTGGGCTGTTATTTTCTTCGTTTACCCTTGGGAACGATTAATCTTGATTATTCTGACAGTAGTCATTGGTCTACCACTAGTTGTAGTGCTCAAAAAATCCTTGCTCCGACCCACCCAGACAAAAACTTAAAGCAGACTCAGTCGCTTAACATCCCTTTCTAAACAACTGAGCATCTTGAACGTAATTTTTCCCTGTCTTCAAAGCAATTTCAGCCTTCGCCAACTCGCTTCCCAAATACGCAGCGTGATCCAGTCGTCTTACCAACCCCAAATCTAGAATTGTTTCATAAACGGCCTCGGCATTTTCTCCTTTTATTATCCTGTCTGGCTTGTCAATCATAGCTGTGGCGAAATGAATAGCTGCGATTTTTCCCTCATCTCGATCAAGGACTATCTTGAACACGCCTTCGCCATCCAAAGGAGCTTGCTCAGGTTTTTCAACAGTATTTGTCACTGGTGTTTCTAACTCCAATTCCCTATCATAGGGTTCTTCTTTCATCCTTTTGTCTTTCAAAATAAACAAGTCTATTCCGAGGTCTTTTGGCACTGAATTTCGCTTTTTCGCCAAAAACATCATCTTAGACGCGAGAACCTCTTCGACTATGCTGCCCCTCGCCTTGGGGCTTTTCTCCGTTGCTAACAAAATGCCTGCGCCCACTTCACTGGATAAACGAGCCAATAAAGCGTTGACGCCGACTGAGTCAGCATCAATCAATTCTGTAACGTTTGAAATACCCACAAAGAGGGGAACGTCAGGATTTCTATTTTCGAAGTCGCGATACGCAGCAAAAGACTCCAATACATTTAAGGGATCCAAAACAAGGTCCCCAATAATCTTGGCGACCCCCAGCTTCTTAGCCCTTGTAATTATCTCTTCCAAGAAATTTACACGTTCTTCAGCCTTCTTTGGACTGCGTCCTTCACGCTGATTAGTGGGAATGGCAACCACGGCAACCTTGGAAACATAAGGAGCTATCTTTTCCAAGTTGCCAGCATCCAAACTAAGCACAATATCCGCACCTGCCGAAACAGCTGCAATTATCTCATCTGGATTAAGCGTATCAATGCTAACAGGCACATCCACAACACTCTTAACAGCCTCAACCAGCCGTTTAGCCTCCAATGGTCTAGATTCGCCTGCAACCATGCCCACATCAACGATGTCCGCTCCAGCCGCCACATATTTCTTCGCCAACGTCTTAACTTGGTCAGCTGGGATTAGAGGCGCATCAACAATTTCGGCCATGACGCGCATTGGAAAATCTCTGCCAATAGCTAACCCTTTAATCAGCATGTTGCCTGGCTTCTTTAACAAGACATTTTTCGCCTTCTCCACAACTTCTAGTTCAAGCAAAGCCTTTCGCTGAAGCTCCTCCGCGAGTATCTCACAAGCAGGCGTCACCGTCGAAAGCTCAACTTTGCCCAAAGCCTCCAACACAACCGCCAGATCAGCAGCGTATCTTGGACCTTTAAAAGTCGGAATCCCCGTAATTTCAGCCACAATTGACGCGTCGCCCCGCGTCAATCCAGGTATGAGAATAAAATCGAAATTGCGGCACTTCAGGTTTTCAACTGCGCTAGCAATTTGTTCAGGAGTCAGAAACGCGGCAACAGGAGTTTTCAACACCAAAACTTCGGTTTCCACGCGGCTCTCTCTAGCATAATGATGAACCGATTTTTCTGCAAGCAACCCCGTTACCAGAAGCACCTTCAAGATTCAGCATCAACTCTAATTTGTGCGCCTCTATTATTGGCTTTGGCAGTGAAAACTCGACCGCCAACACTTTCGTCTAGGAGCTTCTGGACGTTCAGCTGGATCTTCTCGGCCTCTTTTTCGTTGTGACAAAGCCCATAAAATGATGGTCCCCATGAGCTCTGACCTAAACCATGGACTTCCAGTTTTCGCATGAGCTCTATGCCATCCCTAACAGTTTCGCTGGAATAGATGCCGCTCTGAACTTTGGCGAACTGTTCTCCGACAATCAATTGAATTTGGGTTAAAGCTTCTCCGAAATTCTCGATGTCGTGCTCCAACAAAGCTGGAAGAAGCTTCATCATTGTCAAACGGCATATCTTGCCAATTTTCTCCACAGGCATTGGAGAAAGACTTTCAAACGCCGAAACTTCTCTGTCTGCTGACAAACCTGGCTTGCCGTTCGGAACCGCAACCACGAACATCCAATCTTCTGGGAATGATTGATGAAAAATCACCGGAGGAAAGCCCTCCGACGAACCAGTGATGTCCGTAACATGTTTTCCTCCGTCAACTACAAATCCGCCTTTCTCAAAAATCGCTGTGCCGACGCCTGTTCGTCGGGCTCTTCCCATCACAAGCGCAAGTTCTTGTGTCGATGCTTCTACATTAAGGAGTTTCGCGAGAGACGTAGCAACTGCTAAAGCTAGTTGTGTTCCCGAACCCAAACCAACATGCTCAGGAATTTCTTGTTTAAGGTTAAGCCTAGCAAATCGTCCTTTCAAGTTATAAGCATCAAGGAACCTTCTAGCCATTAATTCAACCAGCTCTTTTTTTAAGCCATCAACACGTAGTTCCTCGGAAACTTCAGCTTCCAAAATAAAATTCGGTTGTTCAATGCCGACGCCTATTCCGCCGAAAATGCGTCCCAATCCACCATTGAGATCTATTAGTCCAAAATGAAGTCGCGCTGGAGTTTTAACGTTTACCTTCACTTTTAATCCTCCACAATACAATTCTTCTTTTTAGATCGTCCATAATTTCGGAGTAAAGCGAGTGTGGAGCAACACGTTCCACAAGGCAATTGCATTCGTCGATTTTTTTCAACAGCCCTTGAACATATTCCTGTTCGTGTTCGTCAGCAATGAGGATCTCAACGCGAGTTGCGTGGACGATTGCTTCAATCACCGCGTACAAAGCTCGGCAATAGACTTTGGGAAATACTTTTGGAGCTTTGATCAATTTGACTTGACATGAAGCGTTTATCCTTTGGGTTCCAAATGCGTTTATTTCCTTCACTACTACTTCAATGAATGCATCTGCATCGCGCATTCTCGCTGAATCAACTGTCTCTGCTCGCTGAAACCAATCTTGCGGCATTTTTCCTTTTGGGTTGACCTCTTTGAAAGCTGTTCGGTAAAACAGTTCTGGATTGGAGGTGACGTTAATTACTGCGCACTTTTTTGATTGCAGATTCTTAGAAGTCTGAGTAACAATGTAAGGTCTAATAACAATGTTTCGTGCATTATCCATGATTACGCCCATTGGTGCGGCATTCGGTTGCCCATCCACGTTGTATGTGGTAACTATAGTTTCAGTTATTACGTTTTTTGAGAAGCCTAATTCCGCCAACTTCACCATTGTCCTAACTCCAAGCCTAAATTGGAAGAACGGGAAGACATTAATTTCAACCGAGTGTAATTTTTTACTTACCGCCAATAATAAATTTTGCTCATCAATCGATTAGTGCAGTATCCGTATTTCCTCATCCTCGCCAGCAATAACTCGTTATTACCCCTACATTAATGAATACTCCGAATTTCAGAAACCGAATTCCCCAAGGTTTGTCAATGGAAAACTTTTAAGCTACGGAAACCACAAGCTCTTGGAGAGCGGAAAAGGATTTCTCGAATGGCTTCTGTCCCAGAATTAGCATTGAGCAGAGGGTATAATCGGTTAAACTCAGAAAAACACACTGTTCCCATTTCACGCTCTGTCGCACTTGAGGTTTACTCAAACACGAAGCCCTGCAACCTGAAAATAGGCGAACTGCAGAAAGGCCTAATATTCGTTCACAATTGCGTCGAAAGAGTCGGCGAAGGAACGGGCTTCGGCCTTCCAGTTTTGATTTACCCGAAGGAAACATATTTTTCGGGTTCGTCAGAAGTCTGGGTGAAACAAACTCAGGGTTCAATTAAAATCAGGAAAGAATTCGCCATGGACCGAATAGCCCGAAACAAGCTTGGAAACGTCCGCTTAGAGAATCAGCAGGCACGCGCTTTCATCAGGGGTCTAACCGATTTATATCAGAAAAGCAAACGCTTCCGTTTCCTCGCCCTGAAAGAGCTAATTGTAAACATGGGCGTGCAATCCATCTTCATGAAAACCGCTTCTATCGGCAAGGTCCCAGTAACATATACTTTTAGCGACCGCAAAATCAAGGTCGAAATTGATTTTCGCCATTTAATAAAGAAGGGTTTGAAGAAAATCTTTGTACTGAACGAACAGAGTGCAAGTTTCTTCGGAAGATACGCTGACTCTAAAGGCGCCAACCTCATCGACAAACAAATGGGCGCTTGGGACACAATTAATGCAGGATCGGCTTGCCTCACCGACTTGCGAGGGCGAATCGGCTATCGACTGTGGAACATCGACAGTTGCATCTTGCGCAGAGGCAGAGAAACCATGAAGAATTGTCTGGATTGGTCTGGGCTGGATTACGAGGTATCCCCAAGA
>DATEAU010000032.1:0-18298 GCA_035288165.1 Bathyarchaeia archaeon | reverse complement strand
ACAACCCTCCATGGACACAAGCCTCCCCCAACGCTTCCTAGAGCAAAGCATCCATTCACTGCGCCAAGTGCGCAACCAGTCCTTTCAACTAAATCAACAAACAATTCAACAAGACACCCAATACGAAAACTACCCCATGACCCTGCAACTGAAACGCCAGCCACTTGCACTAATGCCACGCTCCAAAGAAACCCTCATCGCCGCAGTCGACACGTCAACCATCAAAATCGGCGAAACAAGCACAGGCATCATCATCGCCGTTCGAGGCGCAAACGTGTGGAAACAAAACCGCGCCTACCGCTACACAAGATTAGGCCCGTTCATTTTCCACATAACGGAAGATAACAAGAAAGAAGTCTTCAACTCCTTAGAAAAAGCGTACTTTAACACGCAATACGCTTCAAGCCACCAAGCCACGCCTAACCTGCTCCAGATGCCCACGCGACTCGCCAGCCTCCTCGAACGCTGGCTGCAAACAATGATCGCCAAGGCAGCCACAAACGGGGTACTCCTCTTCGACGGCAGTCTAACCTCAGGAACAATCGACACACCCGTGCAACGCATGCGGGAAATCCTCAGCACAGCCAGAAAGCACGGCAACATCGTCTTGGCATTCAGCAAAGCAACAAGCCTACGTAGCAACGGCTACCTCATCACCGACCTCCTGCCTGAACGCGACCCGCCATACCTGCTAGAAACAACGGGCTTGCGGTTTAAGCCGCCAACCATCCTCCTCGGCGACGTATACGTGGCGCGACTGAACAAAGCCAACCTCGCCTTCCGCCTCGACATCGACAGAGAAATCCCCACGCAAGACAGGATGGAAGCAGTTGAAAAGCTAATAGGAAACGACGTGTTCCAGCAAAGCTATCCAGAAACACTGCGTTTGTCACATATTCTGTGCACGTTCACGGCTAACGAAGTCCTCGCTATCCAGCACTTCATAACGCGAAAGCACGGCATCCAAATCATCAACCGCCCCGACATGCATCGCCTATTGTTCGGGTCATTCGGCAGAGAGGGATACGCATGAAACTCTACAAGAAAGAAGGCAACATACTCCAAGTCCTCAGCTTCCCCAGCGAAAACGCCGAAAAAGGCGACTACCTGCTTGTGGAAGACGCGGACGCGGGCAAAGCGTTAATCGTGCAAGTGATTGATGTGCAATTCGCCGCCATTCCAGGCGTACTTGAAGAGTTGTTGCGAACGCTGCCTGACGGAGGCGAACCCATCCAAGGCGAAGACATCGACCCCATGGAAATCGCACCCCACATAACCTACATCCAAGACGCCAGCCTTCTCATCTGCAAAATCCGCGCCACCCTCGAAAACGAAATGCTAACGCCCAGCAGCAGTTGGCTCCCGAGCCGTTCCCAATCCACCATCAAAAAGCTGTCAGTGCCGATGCTTATGAAACTCGCCAAAGTGGACGGAAAGCTTCCCATAATCCTCGGCGGCACCAAAGACAGCTCGCTCCTCACGATTGACGCCTCAGCGGTTGATGGCATGTTGAACATTATTACGGGCAAAAAGGGCTGCGGCAAATCTCACCTATCCAAGCTCCTGATGGTGAGCCTTGTCGGCTACAAAGCCACAGTCGTCGTGTTCGACCTTAACGGCGAATACTCCAGCCTCGGCATGACCAACGATGGCAAACGCAACATGTACTACGACAAAATCCACGCCTTGACGCCTGGGCAGAACTTCAAAGTCGCCTTGGACCAGCTGCACCTGAACACCGTCATGGGTATCCTCATCCATGCCCTCCACCTTCCAGGCACTTCAGCGCGTGAGTTCAGGCGCCTCTGGAAACAACTCAAAGAAACAGGCGAACTTACCCTAACCGCGTTAGGTGAAGCCATCCGCAGTTTGAACTGCAACCAGCACGTCCGAGATGCGCTCGCCAGCCGCTTCCACTCCCTCGTGAACTCGGGATTCTTCACTGACAACATAGCCGAAGCCAGCCTCCTTGAAGAGTGTTTCTTGAAAGCCAAAGACCAGGGCGGCGCCATAATTGTGAACCTGAAAAACACGAGCAACATCGACAGGCAAATCGTCGTCGAATATGTTCTCGGCAAACTTGTCGACAGCCTGCAAAACTGGAAGCTGAAAGCGGTTTTCCTCTTCGCCGAAGAAGCCCACCTCTACCTCCGCGAAACCTACTGGGACGACATTGTCACGCGAATGCGCCACTTCGGCATCTTCACCACCTTCATCACCAACCAACCCGACACCATAAAAGACGGGATCTACCGCCAAGCGGACAACATCTTCCTCTTCAACTTCACGAACGAGCACGACTTGGAAGTGGTAAGCCGCGCTGCACGAGTGGACGCGGAAACAGTAAAAGCCATAGCGCGGGATTTGCCGCCGCATCACTGCCTCACGTTGGGACGCGTGGTTCACGATTTCCCGATGGTTACCCGAGTCCGCGCTTTGGACTTGAAAACAATGGGCGAAACGCGTTTGTTCTTTAAGGAAGCGAATTGAGGTTCTCAAGTTTCTTTCTGTTGCGTCTGAAAAAAATTCGAAAAGACGTTGTCAAATCATACTTCTCCACTTCTTCCAAGGGAACCCACATTAAGTCTTCCGCGTCACTCGCTGCCTTGAAAACGATGCCCTTCACTTTCACAAAGTAATCGACTATCACGAAGTGGTATTTGACTTTCCCGTTCTCGTCCAAATCAATATTATCAACAACATCAATGAGGCGTGGAGTCTTTTCTTTCACGCATTCGAGGCAGGTTTCCTCTTCCACTTCCCGCATAACCGCGTGTTCCAGTTTTTCGCCGAGATCTACGAGTCCGCCTGGAATCGTCCATTTTCCCCTGCTCGGCTCATTCTTCCTCTTCTCCAGAAGTATCTTGCCGCCGCTGATTATGACTCCGCCGACGCCGACGATTGGCTGGTCAGGGTACAACCGCTTCACGCGCATTTGCCTCGCGGTTACTGTGCTATTCGTACCTTAAAGCTTCTACGGGTTAGAGATTCGACGAAAGCTACGTGGAACAGCATTTGTTGGGATTTATTTTTTCTCCGAATCCGTTGGCAAGTTGAAGACGCGTTTCTCGGGGAAGTCGCTGCACTTGTTGATTCGCAGGTCCCTTTGTGGGAATATGCGGCATCTTTTTCGGGCGTTCTTGCGTCTGATTCTTGGAGCCAGTTGAAAGAAAGGACACCTTGAACAAAGGGTGCTCAAGTTTACTTCGTCCATTTAACGCTCTTTCTTACTCATACCTTAAAGCCTCTACGGGCTTAAGTTTTGATGCACGCCATGCTGGGTAAAGTGCGAAGATTACGCTTACGCCTATGCCGAATCCGAATGCGCCAAGGAACACTGTCGGAGTCAACACAGGAGTTATTGTTAACGCGCCTCCTGCTGCCTGACCTCCACCCATTCCTCCTCCAAACAGTCCGGTACCAAAGAGTATGGCAACTATGTTTGCTAAGCCCCAGCCGAGGACGATTCCGATTGTGGCTCCGATTACGCCGATAATCACCGATTCCCCGAGAAAGATTCCGAGTACCGTTCGGCTTCTCATGCCCAACGCTTTCAGAATGCCAATTTCGCGGGTACGTTCGATTAGGGACACTATCATGATGTTCATTATGCCGATGCCAGCGACAAGTAAGGATATGGCTGCGATTCCTACGAGGAACAGGGATATCAGCGAGATTATGCTTTGAAGAAGCTCTACCACGGCGGTTGAACTGATAACTGAGACTTCGCCTGCGAATTCCTCAGACTTTTCAATTTTTTCACTCACGTAATCGATAGTTGACTCTTCACTGTTGACTAGTTTCACGATTATGGTATCGCACTGGTCCGTGGCAAAGAAGCCCTGCGCCTGAATGATTGGTATGTAGATGCTTGTGTCTGAGGGACCGCCAAACCCGAACCCGCCAACCTCCTCAAGAACAGCCGCAACTCGTGCGGTGTAATTCTCAATTACGGGTGGGCGTACCGAGGAATTCAACCAGAAAATCGTAACCGTATCGCCTGCACTGAAGAGCGTTGTCCCGTTCAACCTAGGGTCAGTTACACGTTTGCCAATTACAACTGAATTGTTCTCTGGCGAGTCAGGAATTTCTCCACTCTCAGCCACGAACGTGGAACTGTAGATGCTCTTGTACTCGGTGAAGTCAACGCCTACTATCGTGGTGGTACGATTTGTTTCGGTCGAGCTTATGTTTCCTGACCTCTGGATAACGGCGAGCGCTGCCGTAATGTTTCCAGGCGATAAATCCATAATTGTTTGCGTGTCGTTGACTAGCAGTGTGAAGTCAGAGTCGCCTCCGCCGTCGAAGCCTCCGCCGAATCCGCCTCCGTCACCTTGACCGCCACCGAATGCGCCTCCGCCAACCGTGACGATTAGCGTGTCGGTTGCTAGTCCTTTCTGAAGTTCACCGGTTATGGTGTTCTGTAATCCTTGAGTGATTGAGAGCAACGCAACGATGGCGGCGATTCCGATTACGACGCCTAAAGTTGTGAGACCTGCTCTCAGTTTTCTAAGCCTTATCGCGCTAAAGGAATAGCCGAAGATATCTCTTGCCTTCATAGGTGGTTCGCCTCGTCTGAAGTTATCACGCCATCCATCATCTGCACTGTTCTTTTCGCTTCCCGCGCCAGATGCTGATCATGAGTAACCATAATGATTGTTACGCCTTTCTCGTTAAGTTTCTTAATTATTTCCATGACTTCGTGGGCAGTTTTCGAGTCGATGTTTCCTGTGGGCTCATCCAGCAGCAAGAAGCTGGGATTATTCGCCAAAGCGCGGGCGATAGCCACACGCTGTTGTTGTCCGCCGCTGAGTTCTGCCGGCTTGTGCTTCATTCGGTCCTTTAAACCCACGGTTTCAAGCATGTCTTCAGCGTGTTTCTTGCGTTCACTCCGGCTAATATTCGCGATTGACATGGAAAGTTCAACGTTGTCGATCGCCGCGAACCTTGGGATGAGGTTGAAGAACTGGAACACGAAGCCTACTTTGCGTCTAAGGTCGGCAAGCTGGTTGTCGTTGAGCTTAGAAACGTCAACGCCATCGATTAGCAACGTGCCCGAGGTAGGCTTGTCCAAGGCACCAATCAAGTTTAGCAGGGTTGATTTGCCGCTTCCCGAAGGTCCGAGGATGGCTACGAAATCGCCTTTTTCGATTTTCAGGTTTACGCCTCTTAACGCTTCCACGGGGACTTTTCCTAGCATGTAGGTTTTTTGCAGGTTTACTGATTCAACAATTGCATTCATTTTTTTTATTCTCCTATTTGTTCAGGAATCTCCACGATAGGACTATGCCTATGGTTGTTAACACGGCGGCGAATATTCCGACGTATGCGTACTGAATTACTAGAGCAGAGTAGTTGATGCTGTCGTTAATCAGGAGTTGTCGCATGCCGTTAATCGTGTAGGATAATGGATTGACGTTTGCTACTGCTTGAAGCCAATTGGGCATTCTGTCGATGGGGAAGAAGGCGCTGCTCGCAAACGTTAGCGGCAGGTTTAGCAGGTTCATAACCGCCATGGGTGTTTCAATTCTCGTGGAGCGTATGTTAATTGCGATGAACAGCGACGACAAGCCCACGCAGATAAGGAACAGGAACGCAAATACGCCCAGTATGCTAAGAGGAGTGAAAGCTAAGCCAACTTGGAAACCTAGTGGAACAGCGATTAGAAGAATTATTCCAGCTTGAAACATTGACCTCAGCGCCGCAGAGAAAACCTTTGATAAGATTATAACCGCTCTGGAGACAGGCGTGCTCAGCACTTTGTTGAGGAAACCTAACCGTCTATCCCAGACCACTGACATGCCGCTGAACATCGTCGTGAAGAGCGCGGTGAAAGCCATCATGCCCACTGCCATGAAAGAAATATAGCTTGTAGTTCCGAAGGTACTAGTCAATATCTGCGATTGAAGACCTTGGAAGTAGGAGCCAAGCTGAGCCATCTGCTGTGCCGTCAACGGCGGATTAATCATCGGCGGGGTGAACGCATCAGCGCTGACTAAACTGCCTAAGTTCAAAGCATTTCCTAATAGGCCAAGCCAGATGACTGGCTGAATTAAAGTGAGAGCAAACACAGCTGGGGCCTTGTACCATTTCTTTAGTTCTCGGTTGGTGAGTGCCCAGAGTCCATGTAGCTTACTCCGTGAGTTGCCGTTCGATGTACTCAATGCCCTCGCCTCCCCATCATAACCATTCGTTTAGTCATGGCGGAATCTCCTGATTCGTCAACCGCATCCCGCATTGACTTGCCCGTGTACTGCAAGTAAACCTCGTTGAGCGTCGGTTTCGTGAGCGATAGTCTGGTGACAACATGATTTGCCTTCCTCAAGGCTTCAATAATCAACGGCGCAGTGACTTCTCCGCTTTCAGATTTTATCATGTAACTCCCGTTATCCTTCTTAACTTCCTTCACGTGAAAAATGCCCTTTATCAGCTCAGTAATATCCGTGTCTTTCTCTATGCTCAAGGTGATTATGTCTCCTCCGAGGCTGTCCTTCAGCTCCGTGGGCGTCCCGACAACGATGATTCGGCCATGGTCAATTATTGCTACGCGGTCGCAGAGAGAATCAGCCTCTTCCAAGTAATGGGTTGTCATGAAAAGAGTCATTCCGTACTCTTTCTTCAGTGTCTTAATGTAGTTCCAGGTTGCGGCACGGGTCTGAACGTCTAAACCCAACGTCGGCTCATCCAAGAAAAGCACTTTTGGTCTGTTGATTAATCCGCAGGCTAGTTCCAGTCTACGTCGCATTCCGCCCGAGTAAGTTTGCACCTTCTTGTCTTTGAACTCTGTTAGCTCAACAAGTTGGAAAAGCTCAGAAGCCCGTTTCTTGGAGGTTTCTCTCGGAATCCCGTAAAGGTCGGCGCACAACAGAATGTTCTCGTAGCCAGTGAGGTCATCGTCAGAGGTATACTCCTGCGGAACGAGACCAATTGAGCTTCGCACCTCGTTGCTTTGATTGGCGATGTCGCAACCTAAAATGGACGCTTTGCCCTCTGTGGGTTTCATGATAGTTATGAGCATGTTTATTGTGGTTGTTTTTCCTGCGCCGTTAGGTCCAAGAAAGCCAAAGACTTCGCCCTGTTTAACACTGAAATTAACGTGATCAACCGCTTTTAGTTTGTGGTTGAAAATTTTCGTGAGACCTTCAACTTTGATAATGTCTTCGCTCATGCTTTTCCACTTTTCAGTTTTTTGTTTATTTCTTCAAGCTTCTTCGCGGTTTCATCAACAACGCGCAACGCATCACTCAAGGCTTGTTCAGAATACTTATCCCGAAGAGAATTGCCCACCTTGAACATGGCCATAGCGAGACGCTTCATTGAGCCGCGTATTTCACCAATCTTTTCCGGAGGGATATTCATCAGAAAACTGTCGAAGAACTGTCCTGGCATGAAGCCAGCTTCGTCCCTGAATTTTTTCCTTATTTTTTCCTGCTCTTCTAGAAGCGACTTTCCGCTTTGCGTTAGCTCGTACCGTTTGAGTCCGTTCGCGATCGGTAGCTCTTTGATGTAGCCCTCGTCTTGAAGCCAAGACAATAGCGGATATATGGAGCCTGGACTTGGCTTCCAGAACCCGCCTGTGTGTTTTTCGATTTCTTCCATGAGTTCTGACCCTGACATGGGCTTCTGGTTTAAGGCTTCGAGTACACGATAGCGTATGAAACCTTTGGGCACCATGGCGGTATGCCTCATCCAATTTCTTTTGTGCGCGAACATGTGATGTTTTTCGTGGTCAAACATTATATCACCATTGACCTCAAATGCGATATCGCATGTGATATCTCAAGCGATATTTAAACTTGCTGTTCAAACATAAGAAAAACAAATCAATCTATCCTCGTGCCCACGTTTTCGCCGTTAACCGCCGCAAGAACATTCTCAGGATTAAACCCATTCACTACGATAAGCTTCGTCCGCTTGCGCTTCAGAACTTCAATAGCCACGGGGTCAATGATCTGGTGCATACCTGCCTCATGCTTGTCCAACTCGAGAATCTTGCGCAAATCGTCAAGGAATAAGTGATCAAGCTTAATGGCATCCTTATGCTTTCGCGGGTCCTTGTCGAAGACGCCGTCTTGGTCTGTGCCTTTAACCAGCAAATCCGCGTTGACTCGTTCAGCCACCAGTGTTGCAACCGCATCCGTGGTTATTCCTGATTTTAAGCCACCCATCACCATAATCTTGCCTCCTCGAAGGCATTCAGCCGCCTCTTCAAGCGTCACCGCCACCTTTTCGCAACCTGAGTCCCCAAGCTTCTTCAAGAAGAGAAGAGCGAACAATCGTGAAACCGAGATGGCTAGTTCATCCTGAGCCTGCATATTAAGCCCCAAACCCTTCGCGACGCCGATGAATTCTCGGGCGAGTTTTCCCCCGCCAACGACCGCGGCGACTTCGTGACCCTGCTTTCTCAGCGTTTTTAACAATTCAGCATACCTGCCTATCAATTCGGTGTTTATGGGCGACGCAACAACCGACCCGCCTATCCGCAACACTACACGCATTATTCCGCACCTTAAGCCTGTTCCCTTATTATGGTGAGTTCAAGTTAAAATCCTTTAGCGCAAACACAAAGCAGCTTCTGTCACGCAACAAATCATTTTTAAGTAGTGAGAAACGTTTTTAGCGTTGTGCGAAAAGCAAAATAAGAAAGGTGAAGCGCCATGTTTGAAGGATTAGGCTTACTCGGCAACGCAATCATCCTACTCGCCTCACTCATCTTTCTTGTCGTGGGCAGCGAATTCACCATAAGAAACGCGGTCAAAATATCCGACGTAACAGGTTTCGGAAAAACAACCATCGGCTTCGTCCTAGTAGGCTTCGCCACTTCACTACCGGAACTTAGCGTTTCCGTCTTCGCAGTGGCAAACCCCGCAAGCGTCGGCGTTTCAATAGGAAACGTGTTGGGCTCGAACATTGTGAATATCGCGTTGATTCTGGGCGTGTGCATTCTGATAATAGTGTTAAGACGCCCTCGATACCCGAGTTTTCTCCTAACTTTGGCTAAGGAGGAGATGGGAAACCTTCACTTTGGACTTTTTATCGCTTCAATCATTCCGCTCGCCCTGCTTTACATTGGATATGCCAGCCGATTCATCGGCGTACTTCTCGTTGGCATCTTCGGTTTCTACATGATTCAGTTAGCCAGAGCCAATAGGACAAAAGTGTCAAGCACTGAGGCCCCAGCCCAAGAAAGAAGCAGACTCCGCAGGTACGCTTTGTTAGTGTTGGCAGGCGCCAGCGTAGTAATTGCCACCGCATTCTTCATCGTTGACTCATCATCATTCATCGCGGAAAGCGCTGGAATCCCCCGAGTCGTCATAGGCGCCACAATAGTCGCTTTTGGAACAAGTATTCCTGAATTCGCTACAAGCGTCAGCTCCGCCCGAAAAGGGCATTTCGATTTGGCGCTTGGCAACATTATAGGAAGTGGCTTCATCAACATAACTCTAATTCTCGGCGTGGCGCTGATAGCGTCGCCTCTAACGGTTAGCATTGCTGCTTTCTCTAATTTGGTTATGTTTTCGCTCATCATAAACCTGTTTCTATGGTACTTCTTGGGCAGCGAGAGAATAAGCTGGAGAGAAGGCGTCCTGTTACTATCGCTTTACGCTGTGTTTCTCCTAATAACCTTTGGCGGCTCAAGCATAACTCCTCTCTCTGGTGGATGAAGACACCGTGACTCATGCAGAAAAGTTGTTCGTAGCTGCTTTGCCGCCGTTCAACTTTGACTTAAGCGCCCAAATCTTCGCGAGCGGGGATAGCCAAATCCGCACGTACGAAAAGGGCATTTTTCGCCAGGCGATAAGAATCGACGGCAAAGTGGCGCTGTGCTCTGTTGGGTCCGCGGGCACGGTCGAGAACCCAAAACTCTTGGTTGAGCTCAAGACGAAAAGCAGGTTAACGGCGAAACAGAACGAAAAAGCCGCCGAGACGGTAAAGGCGCTTTTCAACTTAGATTTCGACCTTACAGCGTTCTACGAAGATACAAGAAACGATGAGGTAATGGCGCGTTTAACGCGGAAGCTCTTCGGGCTCAAAAGCCCTACAACACAATTCGCTTTCGAAGCACTAGTTGATTCAATCGTTGAGCAGCAGATTTCCCTGAAAGTTGCCAACACATTCGAGAGGAGGATTATCAAGAAATGGGGTGACGCTTTGTGTACAGAAGGCGAAACTTTCTACGCTTACCCGACGCCAAAGAGCTTGGCAGCAGCAACAAAGCAGGAACTTCGCGCAGTTGGCTTGAGTGAGAGGAAAGCCGAATACATAAAAAACGCCGCCTCGCTCATCGTCGAGGGAAAGCTGAATTTGGAAACGCTCAAAGCATGCTCAAAACCCGACGACATCATCAAGGAGCTTGATGAGGTAAGAGGTGTTGGAGTCTGGACTGCAGAGCTCACGATGATTAGGGGAATGCAGAGGTTGGAAGCGTTGCCAGCTGACGATTTAGGCTTGAGGCGAACTATCGCACATTTTTACTGCAACAGCAAAGCGATTACTAGTAGCCAAGCGCGGGAAATCGCGAAAAACTGGGGCACATGGAAAGGCTTAGCCGCCTACTACTTAATCGTGGCTGAAATTCTGGGAATCGAGCCGTAGATGCTTATTTGATGAGACGTTTTTTCATAAGGTTTATGCTCAAAATAAAGAAAACCACCGTCGCCACACCAATCCAAGCGATGCCAATCAACAGAAGGTTTATGTCCAAATTACCCAAAACCAAGCCTCGCGTTATGTTAACTACATGGGTGAGGGGCAGAACTGCTGTGATAACTGTCTGCGCCGCTTGAGGCAACTGTGAAAGTGGGAAGAATGTGTTGCTGAGGAGCGTCATGGGCGTTACGAGCAGGAATGAAGGGTAGTTGAAGAAGTCTATGTTTGGGGCGATGGCGGTGAAGCACATGGCGATGCTGGCGAACATTAGACCGCCCACGAAGGAGAGCAGAATCACTATGGGGAATAAGGGGCTGGAGATCAAGCCGAAAGCAGCCACGACCGCCAACACTATGGTGGAGTTTATGGTAGCCCGGGTGGCGCCCCATACGATTTCGCCTGCAATCACTTCCTCAACGCTCACGGGCGTAGCGATTATGGCGTCAAAAGTTTTCTGGAAATACATACGCACAAACGATGCAAAAGTGCACTCGAAGAACGACCCAGTCATAACGGAGATGGCTATGAGCGCAGGCGCTATGAACCTTACGTAGCTTACCCCGTTGATTGTCGTCACTAATGTGCCTAATCCGAAGCCTAAAGCGACAAGATATAGAATGGGCTCCAGCACTGAGGGAAGAAAATTCACTTGAATAGTCTTCATGAACACGTCGAAATCTCTCCGCCAAACTCTCCAAACGCGGAATGTCAACCGTGGCAATGCGAAACGGATGGGAGAATCGAGTTGTTTCTTCAATCTTTCAGCTTCCTCCCCGTTAACTTCAGGAAAACGTCTTCCAGATTTGCGTTTCGAATCGTGACGCTGGTGCCTGGATGCTTCTCCAAGAATCGTTCGAAAACGCCGTGCGCTTGGTTCGTGAAGACGTGAGTGCGTTCGCCGAAGGTTTCAAACTCGGCATTGGGCAACTCCACCTTAAGAGCCTGCATTAGTTGTTCATTAGTGTCGAATTCTAGCACGTCTTCGCCAACGTGTTTCTTGACAAGTTCCGCCGGGGGACCTTGCTCGATTATTTTGCCGTTGTCCATTATCAGTATTCTGTCGCAAAGCTCAGCAGCTTCATCCATGTAATGCGTGGTTATTATTATGGTGACCCCGTGTTTTCTTAACGTGCGAATTTCGTCCCAGACAAGGTGACGCGCCTGCGGGTCCAAACCTGTGGTCGGCTCGTCCAGCAGAAGAATCTGCGGTTCGTTGATTAACGCTCTTGCCACGATTAAGCGGCGTTTCATTCCTGTGGATAACTCCACGATTTGCACGTTCTGCTTCTCTTGCAACTGGAAAAACTTCAGTTGCGCTTCGGCCCGTTTTGCAGCTTCGGCTTTCGGAATGTCGAAGTATCGGGCGTAAACTAGCAGGTTCTTCAGAACTGTGAAGTCGGGGTCAAGATTGTCTTCTTGAGGCGCTACGCCGACGATGCTTTTGATTTCGCGTGATTGTGTGGTCACGTCTTTTCCAGCGACGGAGAGTTTGCCTTCGTTTAAGGGTAGGAAGCAGTAGATCATGCGGACGGTTGTGGTTTTTCCCGCGCCGTTTGGACCTAGGAAACCGACGCATTCGCCTTTGTATACTTTGAAGTCTATGTGGTCGACTGCTGTGAGGTTGCCGAATTCTTTAGTTAGGTTGTGTGCTTCTATGAGGACTTCTGAAAAAACCATATCCTTTCAAGACTTATCATTGCGGACTATAACTTAAAACTAGCCTTTTATCATTTCGAGTTTGACATATTTCTGAATTGGTAATACAGTATTATATATTGAGACGTAATACTCGTGTTATAGTCGCGAAACCCACAGGAGAACACCCGCAATGAGAAAGAAATGCATAACAATATGGCTCTTAACCTCCTTAACCTTCATATCCCTCGTACACTTCATCGAAGCATTAACCGTCATTGTCCTCAACAACCCAATCCGCTTGCCACAAGTTTACCCCCTCATAGGCGAAGCACTTAGAACAATGTCACCCGTAGCATACTTTTACCTTTCAGCCGCAATAACAGCTTTCCTCTGGGGAATAACCTGCCTCATAGCCTTCCACAACCCCGTAGAGGTCTACCTGAACAAGCATAAAGCAAACGAAGCCGAATTCCAAGAAAATAGCAGTCTCATAGACAGGATGTGCGAAACCGTCGAATCAGACCACCACACGCTATCACAACTCAAAGACCTGATGCGCAACGTACAAGCTGAAGTCAAAGAGATGCAGACCGCCAAACAGATAAAACCATATTCACCTGCACCGTTGGAAATCCGCAAAAACACACCACCGCAACTGAAAACGCCGTTTCCGCATCAGAATGCCGTCCAGCCGTTAAAAGTTGCTGCAACGAAGCAGAAAACTCAAAAAGCTGAGCCGAAGCAAAAAATTAAAGCATCAAAAAAGGTCAGTGCAGGTCAAAAGATAAGAGTAAAAACGCCTTCCGTCCACATTACCATTCCACTGGGAAAAAAGAAGTAGTAGCTGCCTAAGCCAACCGTGCCCTTAGGAGCTTGCTCACGACGCTTGGATCAGCCCTACCCCGGGCTTCCTTCATCGTCAAACCCATAAGCATCCCGAAAGCGTTCCCGTCCAGTTTCTCCACCGATTGCCTGTTCGCTGCAACAATGCGGTCAACGAGCTGCTCTAACTCCTCCTTTGATAACATCTTCAACCCTAGGCTTTCCAACGCGCCGGGCAAGCTCCCGCCTTCATTATTTGAAAGCCAACAGAACACGTCAGCAACGGCTTCCTTCGCAAGTTCGCCTGAACCGACAGCCTGAAAGATTTCCCGCAACTGATCATCCGAGACCTTTTCAACCTGAAAGCTCTCGCGCTTCAGGCCTTTCACGGTTTCAGTTAGGAATACCGCAACAGTCGTGGCTGCAACTCCGCTTTCTTTTACGGCGACCTCAAAAAGCGTGCAGTATTCTGAATCGACGATCTGCTTGGCAATCTTCTCGTTCAGATGATAATCTTTCATAAAACGTTCGCGTTTCTTTTCCGCAGGCTCAGGCAGATTTCCACGCACACTGTCTATGAACGCTTTTGTTATCAATGTCGGTGGAATATCGGTTTCAGGGTACATTCTCGCTGCCCCAGGTCGCGGACGCATGTATCGTGTGGTTCCATCGTCTTTCGCAGTCCGAGTTTCGGCTGGAACGCCCTTAACTGCTTCTTGAGCACGTTCCATAACTGCCTTTAAAGCGTCCAACACATTTTCTGCCGTGTCAGCAACGAAAACTACCGCATCCTCGTCCCCCGCATCAACCGCTTTTCGCAGGACTTCTACTTCTTCCTCGGTTACACCGTAATTCGGCATTTCGTCGGTGTGGAATATTCCGCCTACTCTACCCCAGAACTTTGCCATATCAGAAAGTTCAGTTCCAACACGGAAATTAGGCATCAGTTCGCGTTTCAGAAGCCCCTTGAACTGTGGAAGCTTTACTGCTGAAACCATTTGGTGACTGTCTAACGCTTTGCGGATGACTTTAGCTTTTGTCTGCTTGAAAACATCGGAAACATCGACAAAATCGGGTTTAAGATCGGCTGCTTTTACGCCTCGGCTATGCAATTCTTCTTTTAAACCGATGAGCCCAAGTTGACGCTGAACTTCATACTCAACAACCTTAGAGATGAGCTCGAGTTCTTGGACACCTTTGATTTCTATTAGAGCCCCATTTGGAAGAGAAACGTTCAAGTCTTGACGAATCGTGCCTAAGCCCCGCATTGCCTTACCTGTATCACGAAGAATTCTGCCGATGGCAAACGCGACTTCCTGCGCCTCGGCTGGCGAATAAATCACTGGTGCTGTTGCCACCTCGATGAGTGGGATTCCTAGACGGTCGATGCGGTAGCGTATGATTTTGCCTACAGCTTCCGTCCCCATTTTCCGGGCTGCATCCTCCTCTAAACTCGCAGCTTGAATCGGAATGACTTTCTCGCCGACTTTAATCCAGCCGTCCAAAGCGATTATGCATGTGCGTTGAAAACCCGACGTATTCGACCCATCAATCACGGTTTTGCGCATAACGTGTACCTCATCCACAGGCTGCATGTTCATCATTAAAGCTGCAGTTAAAACAACTTCCACGGCTTCTCGGTTCAATGGATGCGGCGGTTCCTCATCCATCTCCACGAGGCAAGAAGTCTGCCGATTCGCCTCATAAACTATCTTGATACCTTTCTGGAACTCAAAAAAGGCTGCGGGGTCTACCTGGCCTAACTCGCTTTGGGTTGGACGCAATCTGCGCAGAAACACGATTTCAGGGGCTCCCTTGAACAGTTCGGGAGGGCAACTGCAATGCATCTTCCCCGAGGTAGCGAGCTGCTGGTGAATTTCTAACCCAACTTTCAAACCAATCTTGGTATAGTCAGTTTGGTCAACTTTTACTCCGCCAATATACTTCTTCCCCGCATCTTTGCCTTCAGTCAACTTTCCAAGCCACCCTCATTGATTTGCTTTTCCTGCGGAAGCGTACGTGGAGAAAATTCTCTCGCAATGTTCGTTTTGAACAGTTTTTTCGCTTCTTCCACATCGCTCGTTTGACCAAGACTCCACATCAGCTTCACCAGTGCTGTTTCGGGGAACATGTCGTCAGTGGGAATCACACCCAACCCGAGGAGGTCTCTTCCGGTGTCGTACACGTTCATATTTACGCGCCCCCAAATACACTGTGATGCCAAAGCAATCACAACGCCTTTGCCGATGGCGTGTTGGATGGCTCCAAAGCACACTTTGCTAACGTGTCCTAAGCCTGAACCTTCCAAGAGAATGCCTTTCACGTCTCTCTCCGCATACCAATCAATCACCGAAGGGTCTAAGCCAGGATAGAATTTCACTAGTGCAACTTTCTGACTGAAGTTCGGCTTCAAAATCAGCTTGCTTGATGGATCACGTTTTCGGTAATCCTTCGTGAGCATCGTTAAGCCTTGGTCTGTGGTTCTTGCGATGGGCGAGGCATTCACAGGCTTGAAAGTGTCCCTACGACTGGTGTGACATTTGCGGACTCTGGTACCCCTATTGAATACAATTCCCGTGTCAGCGACAGTTTCGTGCATGGCAATTGCCACCTCAGCAAATGGCCCAAAAGCTGCTGCTTTGACGGCGCCAATCAGGTTTGTGGCTGCATCTGAGCTGGGGCGGTCAGAGCTGCGTTGGGCGCCCACCACAATTACAGGAACTGGAAGATTCTGGAGCGCGAAGCTCAATGCCGCTGCGGTGTAAGCCATCGTGTCTGTGCCGTGAGCTATGACTATGCCTTCTGCGCCGTTTTCGATGTTTTTCGCAGCTGCCTGAGCTATGTAGGTCCAATTTTTCTGGGTTAGGTCTTCACTGTAAATGCTGAACACAATCTGAGTCTCAACTTGTGCAAGGTCTGCCAGTTCAGGGACTACTCCGAAGAGGTCACTTGCAGAAATCACTGAGCGAACGGCTCCTGTGCGGTAGTCGACGCGGCTTGCGATGGTTCCACCTGTACTCATGATGACGACTTTTTGCAAGTCTTTTTTCTGCGGGGGAAGCGGAGGCGAAGCGAAAGAAGGTTTAGCGCCCTTCCCAACTTTCTCAATTCGCGTTTTGGACGTCACATGAATGCCGACATTGTAGCCACTTTTGAGCTTGACCACGATGTGGTCGCCTTCGCCAGTCTCTGAGCGGGGAATGAGGATTCCCTCGTACGATTTGCCTTCACCTGTGACTCGGATGATGTCGCCAACTTCGCATCCCGCCTTCCTGAGCGCGTCCAGCGTTTCGCCCTTGTATCCTGAACTTTCCGTTTGAGCCAATCATTTAACTCTCCAGCTTTTTTGAAACATAAACTCCATCACGTTCATAGCCGAACCGCATGTAATATCTTCTTGTTCCTAACGCGCTTATAACTAAAAGCTTTTTCAAACCGTAATCCTCGCGTGCCACACGTTCCGCCTCAGCGAGAAGAGCGGCTCCGAAGCCTTTGTGCTGCCACGCTTTCGCCAAGCGCGTTCCAACCGGCACTAGCGGACCGTAAACGTGAAGTTCCCGTACTATGGCGGATGGCTCAGCTGTGATTTCGGGTCTGTGCGCTTTTGTTGAGGGGATTCGTAGACGGAGATAACCTACTAGAATGTCGTTTTCGGGGGTTTCGGCTGAGAGGAAGATTTCTTCTCCCTCTGATGCTTTGTAGCGTGTGGATAGAATCTTTATGTTCTGCATATCAGTCTTCACATGGTCGATTGCCATGCGGTGACCCACTTCTCTGCAGCGAATACACCTGCATCTTTCGCCGCGCGCCGTTAATTCCTTTTTCACAAGCTGCCGCAGGTTGCTTTTTGTTACGCCTGCCATGATTAACTTTGCTGGGATATCTCGTTGCACTCGCATTACTCTTACCCAAGGCGGAACAATCCGTTTCACGTCTGCAATTACGCTAGCTGCTTCCTCGGTTGTGTAAGGCTTGAATTTGCCTGCTCTGAACAGGTCACACGTTTTTGTGCCTTCCAGCACTAGGCAGGGATAAATTTTTATCATGTCAGGCTTGAAAGCAGGGTTCGTGAAAACCCGTTTGAAAGCAGCCAAATCCCGTTTCGGGCTGGAACCGGGCATTCCAGGCATCAGATGGTACACTATTTTTAGCCCTGCGTCCTTGCATATTCGCGTGGCCTCCTTGACGTCTTTGACGGTGTGGGTTCTGCCCGCGAGACGATATATTTCGTCGTCGGGGTTTTGGACGCCGAGTTCCACGCGGGTCACGCCCATGTTCAGCATCTCGTCAACTTGCGGTTTTTTCGCCCAGTCTGGTCGGGTTTCAACGGTTATGCCCGCGTTGCGGGTTCGGCTTTTCTCAGCGTTCAGTTTCGCTTCTTCCAAGTTTGCTGAGGTCTTGCCCGTTATAGCATCTAGGCAGCGTTGAATGAACCACGTTTGATATTCCTGTGGCGTTGCTGGAAAGGTTCCGCCCATAATGATGAGTTCGACTTTGTCCACTTTGTGCCCGATGGCAGTTAACTGTTCCATACGACTCTGGACTTGCCTGTAGGGGTCGTACTGGTTTTGTTGTCCGCGCATTGCCGCTGGCTCAAAACCCGTATAGCTTTGGGGAACGCCCTGGGCTGGTCCTCCTGGGCAGTAAGCGCACGGTTCAGGCTGCGGGCACGGGTAAGGCTTCGTCATCACGGCGATTACTGTGACGCCTGAGATGGTTCGGGTGGCTTTTCTTCGCAGAACCTTGAGGAGCTTACGTTTCTCCTTCGGGCTTAAAGCCGCCAATATTTCGGAGTTGGACGGTATGCATTCAAGATGATGTTTCGCGGCAATTTGAAGTTTGACGCCGTGAGCGTCGTCATGTGTTGGTGACTGCATGAGCATTAACGCGTCTATTATTTCCCGCACTGCATTCTCCGAGCTCAAAGTTGGCATACCGTAATGAAAACTTGACACCGTATAGATAAACCCAACTAAAGCAAAACGAACAGGGTAATTAATGAAAAACGCTTGACGAAAAATCTAATCCGGAAACACTACATCCAGTTTTGCCCAGGCTTCCGCTGCAGAATCACACGTTTCTCATAATTCCGTCTGCTTCTGGTTTTCGGGCTGGGCGCAGTTTTCGGCGTAGCTTGGATTTTCGGAGTTTGTCCTCGGACTTTTCCAGCTTTGGATAGTGAACCGTG
>DATEAU010000031.1:0-4936 GCA_035288165.1 Bathyarchaeia archaeon | reverse complement strand
GTTTTTTGTGCGCTTGTAGAAAATTGTGTAGTGGAAAGCAATGTAGGAAATCCCCGTTTTCAACAAGAAAATCCCAACTCCACCGAGTAAAGCCACTGAGGCACCTACAGCGAAGGGCACTCCCAACGCTCTGTAGATTTCGCTTGTAATAATCTGAGCGTATCCGGCGAATGCGTATCCTTGAGATTCAATGTTGCCCGCTATGGAGCGAACGATTATGACTTTGTCAGGTTGAATTAGCTGTCCCAAAGCTGCAAACACGAAAAGTAATGTGATGACTTCGAAGCCCCATGCGAAGAGGGAAAGTATCATGGGCTTGAAAAGCATTCTCGGGTTTCGCACCAGTATCTTCATTCCCCCATGATAGTCTCCTAAGGCTTTATTGATTTTGGCTTGAAGCTCGTTGAAGTGCCAGCGGTTTCTGCCAACGCGAGAGAGAAAGCGGAACAATTCGGCTATTACTTTTTTCGCGCCTTCAAGCTTGAAACTGACTACAAGCAGAATAATTAGGGGTAAAGTGAGTAGCATCATTACGCCTCCGATCGTGATGAGAAGAGAACCTTCAAGAGTATAATTCAACATGAGCAGAACGAAGCCCAAAATCATGTTGACTAAATTGAAAATAGCTTCGTACATGTTCTTGGCGACAACCGACGCCACCGCTTTGCCACTTTGTACGTCTGGGTCTTTGTTTAGTAAGTAAGCCTTGAACAAGTCGCCTGACCATCCTCCAGGAATCAGGTTATCCACGAATACCCCAACCCAGTACAGAATGGTGGTCTTGCGAAAGTTTAGTTGTATTGACAGAGCTTTGAGGAGCTGGAACCAGACCAGAGTGTGGAACGTGAGGGATATCATGACGCTGGCGATGGCTAAGGCATAGATGCCTATGTTCACTCTTCCGACAACTAGAATTAGCTCCCCTATGCCGACGAAGTAGAAAAGGTAGAGCACAAGCGCTGAGTAGCCTAGCAAAGCTGGGACAACTATCAGCTTCATTGAAGGATTGACTGTGGGAATTTTGTCAACAGTCAAGTTTGGCTACCCCGTGTTTTTTTCAACAACTTTACTTACGTAATTTAATCTAGCTATCCGCATGGGTAAAAGGGTTCTTGTCAAGGTTTCTGGACTAAACAAGCCTGAAACGCCTGATTCTTAGTCAAGGTTTCTTGACAAACCCTGAACCGAATCACTCTTTATAAAAGGGATGGGGTAGACTCACGAGAGCGTATAGATATAACCTGATAAAATGGAGAAAAAGAAACGTAAGAAAAGAAGGGCTTATTTGGCGAGTTGTTTGCGCATTTCTTCGTATGTGGTTTTGATGTCTTCCAATGAGGCTTCGTCTTCCAGCGTGGAGGTGTCGCCTAGCGGTGCGCCTACGAGTACTGCTTTGAGGAGTCGGCGCATGATTTTGCCGCTTCTAGTTTTCGGCAGCTTGTTGACCATGACAATGGCGTCTGGTGTGGCGATTGGGCCGATTGTTGTGCGAATGTGTTTCACGAGTTCTGCACGCAGTTCTTCCGATGGCGTGAATCCGTTTCGGAGTGTAACGAAGGCTACTGGTACTTCGCCTTTTACAGCGTCTTCTTTACCCATGACTGCTGCTTCCGAAACCGCTGGGTGCGAAACCAAAGCGCTTTCAAGCTCAACCGTACCGATTCTGTGTCCAGCGACTTTGAGGACTTCGTCGGCTCTGCCTAGTAGCCAGAAATAGCCTTCTTCGTCGCGGACGGCGTAGTCACCTGTATAGTAAGTGTTTGGCCACCTGCCGAAGTATGTCTGCTTGAATCTTTCTGGGTCTTTCCATAAGGTTTGGAGCATTCCTGGCCATGGTGTTTTTACTACAAGGAAGCCTTTGGCTCCCGCTTGCACCTGCTGACCTTTCTCATCGTAAACTTCGGCTTGGATGCTTGGCAACGGTTTCGTGGCGGAGCCTGGCTTGAGCGGTACGAGTTCGATGCCGCTTAATGGCGCTATCATGTAGCCACCTGTTTCTGTCTGCCACCAAGTGTCTATTATGGCTAAGCGTTCTTTGCCGATGACACGGTAATACCATTTCCAGGCTTCTGGATTAATAGGTTCGCCGACGGTGCCGAGAATCCGCAGCGAGCTCAAGTCATGCTTGTTTATCCAGCTTTCGCCGAATTTCATGAACATGCGCACTGCGGTTGGCGTGGAGTAGAGAATTGTGACGCCGTGACGTTCGATGATGTCCCACCATCGGTCTTGAGCTGGAAAGTCAGGTGTGCCTTCAAAGAGTAATGCCGTTATTCCATGTGCGAGCGGGGCGTAAACGTTGTACGTGTGCCCTGTAATCCAGCCGATGTCCGCTGTGCACCAGAAAACATCCTCTTCTGTCGGGTTGAATGCCCATTTAAGTGTCCAGTAAGCCCAAACAAGATAACCGCCAGTGCCATGCTCTACGCCTTTCGGCTTGCCAGTCGTGCCTGACGTGTAGAGGATGAACAACGGGTCTGTGGCTTGCATTTGCTCAGGCTCGACGTAGGCGTTTGCTCCTGCGTTTGCTAAGGCTTCGTGGTACCAAATGTCGCGTCCTTCCTTCATTTGTACTGGTTGCCCCGTGCGTTTCACGACGATGACTTTTTCGACGCTGGGTGTGTTTGGGAGTGCGCGGTCTGCGTTGTCTTTTATGGCTATCGTTTTTCCGCGTCTGTACGAACCGTCAACTGTGACCAGGATTTTCGCGCCTGAGTCGTTTACGCGGTCTGCTAGGGCTTCGGCGCTGAACCCGCTGAACACGACAGCGTGGATTCCTCCAATGCGCGTGGTTGCTAGGAGCGTTATTGGCAGTTCGGGGATGACTGGAAGGTAAACTGCTACGCGGTCGCCTTTTTTGAGTCCGAGGTCTTTGAAGACTTTGGCGAGTTTGTTGACTTCGCGGTACAGTTGGTAATACGAGTAGGTGCGGATTTCGCCCATTTCTCCCTCCCAAATATAGGCGAGCTTATTTTTCTTGGCGGTTTTGACGTGCCTGTCTAACGCGTTGTAGCTGATGTTTAGTGTGGCGCCGTTGAACCACTTGTAGAATGGCGGGTTGCTGTCGTCGAGAACTTTGTCCCAGGTTTTGTACCAGTCGATGGCTTTTGCTTTTTCTGCCCAGAACGTTTCTGGGTTTTTCAGGGAATTTTCCCATTCTTGCTTAAGTTTCTCTCCATTGCCGATTTTTTGGCTGGAGGGGTAGAATTTTTCGTTGAACGGCAAATTTGCTTCTTCAGACATTCAATCGCTTCCTAAATAATTTTCTGCGTGAAACCTTAAACGCTGACCTATAAAGCTTTTCGGTATCCACAATAAAGAAAACAAAACGAAAACGAACAAAAAAGAAATACAAAACACCAACCATGCTATAAACTGCGGAAGCAACACAAACGCTAGTACTGTTGCGCTGGGAACAGTCTTAAGCCCCTTTGTAAAGTGGAAATGTAGAGGCTTGTATTATGGTTCGTTTAGTGTTCTGGTTTTTGTGTTGCAACAAAATGATTAGGTTTTTGTTGTTTCAGATTTCTCTTGGGTCAATTCTTTTTATGCCAGGTATTGCGTTGAACACCGTGTCCGTCGAGATTATTATGTGGTCTTCGATTTGGTTGAGAGCGGTTGCGGCGTAGTAAGCGTCGAAGATGGAGGTCAATCCGTATTGCCTCATCAGTGCCAACGCTAGCAGGTCTATTTCGAAAGTGGTCTCAAGAAAAATCAGGTTTTCAATGGCTGTGAGAGCAGCAACTCTGGCTATGAGGTCGTCTGTGCAGACGCCTTCTTCCTTTGAAACATAATATACTTCGTGAAGAGCTTCTCTTGAAGCATAAACCCTGCCGAATTCCCCTTTTATGATTCTGGAAATTATTGCGTTAGCAGCTGGTTTTAGCCAGTCTTCTTTTTTAATATAGGCGTAAAGCATATCTGTTTCAATCATCAAAGCTGTTTTCTCCTTCTTGCGCGGTTAGCGGCATCAGCCTTAGCTGCTTTCTCAGCTTGGATTTTCAGCTCTTTGCGTTCTTTCTCAGTTACTAGCCAATTTTTTGCATCTTTTTCAGGAGACTTAGGAAGAGGAATAGTGACGAAAAATGTGCCTGCTGGTATTATTAGTACTCTGGATTTTCTTAGACCTATTTTTTTTGGGATTGTCATTCTGCCTCTTTCGTCAATTTCCACTACAGACATAATTAACCCCTATGAAATAAATCATCCCTCAAATATAAAAATTGCCCAAAATAATTAAATTTGCCCCGAGATTCGATATATTGCCTAAGTCGTTATCAAATAGGTTGTCCATTATACTCTAAAATTAACAAGCAAGCACTAAAGACGAAAAGGCCGTGGGAATTTTCATCAGCTGACTGGACCGATGGGTAGTATGGTTTTTCCATAGGTTTCGTTCAGCACTTCTGCAATGGCCAGGTAGATGGCGCTTGCTCCCACAATAACGCCCTCAACGCCAGTCAACATTGCCAGCGTCGCGTTCCCCGTCAAATCTCGCGCCATCAACAAGAAGAACAATAAGGCTAAGCTTGCGAAAACGAACTGCAATGCCCGATTCTTCTTCAGGGTTCCGAGGAACATAGCGAACGTGAACAGCCCCCACATGAAGAAGTAAGCCGCCATCGCCGTCGCCGTCGGAGTATTAAGCTCGAAGAAGAATGTGGTTTTTGGCAGGAGAATCAGTGCGACGAGGGACCACCAGAAAAGACCGTACGAAGTGAACGCGACTGTGCCGAAGGTGTTGCCTTTCCTGAACTCCATTATCCCAACGATTATTTGTGCTAGGCCGCCGTAGGCTAAACCCATCGAAAGAATCATCGTGTCCAATGGAAACAAGCCAGCATTATGCAAGTTCAAAAGTACGGTTGTTAGTCCGAAGCCTAACAGTCCAAGTGGTGCAGGATTAGCCAGTTTTTCACTTATGCCCATGTTCTCA
>DATEAU010000030.1:0-5495 GCA_035288165.1 Bathyarchaeia archaeon | reverse complement strand
CTGAAGAGGATTATTCTGTGACCAAGCGTTTTCGCTTTGCCGTCGTTGACTTGGATAAATCCAATAGTTATCCGTCAAATTTTGTCTGCATGTTGCCAACGCACATAAATGATAAAGGAAAAAATCCAAATATTTTCTTTCAGGTTTTCGGAGAAAGAAGCGTGGAACAAGCCAGAGCGCTATTGGGCAAGGCTTTGGAGACCGAGGATGATTCTGAGGTTAAAACTGAGATTGAAAGGAGGTTGATACTGCTTGAGTCTAAACCAGTAAGTCAAATCAAATGCAGTGGTTGCGGAAAGCTCTTTCATCCTCGGCGAGTGAGGAGATATCAGCATAATTTCTGTGAGGAATGCATGAAGAAAAAGTTTGGCAGCCGGTAATGAACTGGGTGGTTGGTAGCTTCTCGTTAGATAAGGTTTTCTGTTAACTTTCGTGGGATGATTACTACGAGGATTCTAATAGTTCGCTTAATGGAAACTTCCTTATTAATGAATATCAGTGATAAAAGCAAATTGTCTGTGAGGGACCAAAAAACATGAGCGGTATTGTTCTTGCTAAGTATGAAGATGGAACGGAGAAACGCTTGCCAAAAGCGACTTACCTTCGAATGATTAGAGCTGGAAGAAAATTTGTGTTGCTAAAGGAAATGCGACATTGGAACGACTTGTGGTAAGAAGTTAAAATTTTGTTGGGTTGATTCTGAGCGCACACATAAGCTTGATGGCTAATTCTTTGGTGGGCAGGTGTACCATTTCCAAATTTCGTTCGCTACCTTCTCTGAGTAGCCGGATTTGCGAAGCGGAGACTTGAATGTTTGCTCTTTTTTCTTGCCCACGTTCAGCACAAGCTCTTACCCTTACCTTTGGGTATGTAAATAAACGTTTTGAATTTCGAATCGAATTGTAGATATGTACAACGCAAATACAGAATGCCAGTAAGAAAGAAGGCTAGCACTTCTCAGTAAGTCACGCTACTTTTGTGAACACTATACCCCATTATTGCGCCAGCGTCATCTATTTGGAATGTTATTCTCACAAATTCAGATTGTTTTAGAACATATTCAATTTGTGCCTCAACGAGCCAATAGTTGTTTTCTTTCCAAATTTTTGGAAATTCAATCACTCTGGAATGCTCAGGTTTAAAGTCGCCTTTGTTCACATTGTAAGGAAGCATAGCCTTGTCAAAATTCTTCTGAACCCATTCCATAATGTTTTTGTTTAAGATTTCAAATGTGGGAATTGCCATAAAACTACCAACACTAACACAGTCATTTAGCTACTTAAAAACTCTTACTGCAACGCAAATTCGTCTAAATTGGGATGGCCTACAACGCTGAGGTACAGCACACTCTCTTCTACACCGTCTATCTCGATGATTTGGTTGATTTCATCATCAAAGAAAGCTCCGATTTGGCAAGACCCCAAGCCAATGCTTGTTGCAGATAAAGCGAGGTTCTGCGCTATGTGCCCAGCGTCTAAATACACGTATCTGTAAGCTCGTTGCGCGTATTTCCATTTGGACCGTTCAAAAATAGCTGTCCAAATCAACACGACTGGCGCGTCAATCAACATTTTCTGTCCTAAAGCTGCTTGAGCAATTTTTCCTGAAAAAATTCCAACTTTCAATTCTTCCAGTGCATGCGCTTGTATGTCGTAGTGGTACAAACCTTTCTCCAGACCTTCCACATTGTTGACATTAAGGTATGTTTCGATTGGGTAGAGTGCTCCAGCCGATGGAACCGTGCGAAATTCGTAACCTTGCTCCTTTCTCTGGACACCCGTTGAAGCCCATAGAAGAAAAGACAAGTCAGCAATAGAGAGCGGCTTAGGCGAGAAAGAACGAACGCTTCTACGCTTCTTTAAAACGTCAAATATGGGCAACGATTTGGTTGGAAACTCTCTGGAAAGCGGGATTATTTTGGCTGACGGATATTTCTTGTAAGTCTCCGGTTTATTTGCCCAGTCTAAACGACCACCGAGAAGCCTCATTCTCGAGTGTTTTGTGTTTTTCTGAAACTCTTCTCCAATTTCTACGGGCATTATTGCCACCTAGCTGAGCCAGACGATTCTCCGATATTTTAACGGTTGCAATTGAGGGTGGGTGAAAAAAGGAAGAAAAAGGGGTTTATTTTAATGCTACTTTTCGTTTTTGTTTGGGTGTTTTCTTAGGAAGCGTTATTTCCAGGACTCCCTCAGTTAGGTTTGCGTTGACTTCATGTATTTTTATTTCCTCTGGCAGCTCAATTCTTCTGTAAAATGTTTTGCAGGCGCGTTCTTTGCATATGTATAGTTGGCCTTTCTCGTCATATTTCCATCCTGAGGTGCCGGTTATGGCGATGGAGTTATCTTGTACTTCGATTTCGATGTCTTCTTTTTTGAAGCCAGGCATTTCTGCCTTTAGGCTGTATTCTTTTTCTCCGTCTTTCAGGTCTACTGCTGGAACTCTGATTTCAGGGACGAAGGAAAACGATTTAGCCCAGTTGGCTGGGAAAAGGATGTCTTCAAAATCGTTTCTGAATCTGGCAAAGGTGTCGTCAAACGCTTGCCAAATATCGGATGGTGAAGCGGGTGCCAAGGTGGATGTTTTCCTTGAGGGTTTGCTGATTGCGGTGGGTTTCTTTTTTGTGATTGCTATTTCGGCTTTTTCAGAAGTTTCTTTTTCTTTGGCTGGCTTTTTCTTTTCAGTCATGAAAATTCGCCTGTAATAAGATTGCTTTTGCAGAGATTTATTGTTTACCCAATTTGGATTCTGGGAAAGTTATTGCGAAGTGTAGGAACATTTCAACGCAGTAATTTTGCATTCATAAGTATGGGAAGCAAAACTAAGGGCACTATGATTCTTCGTTATAGCGGACGCTTCTACAAGCTCATCAAGGTGAGAAGCGCGGAGACAACTCCTGCACTTTCGAGTGTAAAGACATCGATACTAAGCAAAGTCAGAACAAAATCCTGAAGTTTAGCCTGTCTGGTTTTCATCCCCATCGAAGTGCTGTAGAACAGGCAGTCCACGTAGATTAAATCTCTAATTTCGCGCATGGCAAAGTTTGATCAGGGCTGTTTTGCCAAGATCCTACGGGACCGAAAATCAGCGTGTTGATTCTATTCTTTGCGTTGCTAAATAGCTGAGAATACTCATTTTCTCTATGCAGAAGCTTTTGAGGCAAATAAGACGGAAAAAGGGTCTGGGTCAGAAATTACCTGAGTCATTAATAGTAATTTTGAAGGCAGAGTGAAAATAGTTGCGAGTGCAAAGTTTGCCGATACTTCCGACAAGGGAATTCTTGTCAAGTAATCTTGACTAAACCCCCGAAACGCCCGATTCTTAGTTAAGATTTCTTGACAGATTTTTTGTACATCGTTAGAAATCAGGGATTTTTCTCCAGAACAAGTAAACCTTTGTTTGAAGAAGCATCCCAACAATCTTAATGAGTTTTGCCATTCCTTCCAAATTCAAGTCTCTTATGCTCTCAGTGTAAGCTGCTTCGGTGCCGTAGGGTTTATGTCGGTTAGCTGCGAATGCTCTTCGGAAGCGGGGATGATCATTCTTGGTAAAAGCCTGTCTTAGCGCATTGAGCTGCTCTGCGCTGAGATTTTGTAGCCTGTTCACCACGTGTTTTTGGCTGCCCAGAAGCTTCAGGTCAAAACCTAAACCAGAAACCACATCGGCACCACGCGCTTCTTCTGATGTATCTGCGACCAGTGCAGTTCAAGTTAATTGAGATGTATGCACCCCTATCCCCAAATGGTCTTTGCGTTAGATCATAAACAAGTTTCTAAAGTTTCTGTGAGACCTGCTATATCGTAGATATAGTGTAGGTGCACCACTTTTTTAACCATCAGGGCAAGCCTTCCTTCAACTTTTATTCCAGAAATTCTTCCAATACCATACTTTTCTCCTATGGCTAAAATGAGCCCGCTAAACTTTGGAACATAAACCATCCTCTGACTTTCGGTTATGTCTGCAAACAAATTTTTAGCCACACTATGAGCTTGCTGGAGCGCGATTTCAATACATTGAGGAAGAATTTCACCCGTCTTTGGGTCAACAACGAGTGCACTATCGCCCACGACGTAAACTCCTGGAGCGCCTAGAGCTTCGCAAAACTCGTTGATTAAAACCCTGTTACCCTTTTCAGTGTTCAACCCGCTGTTACTTACTATACGAGAACCTTGGACCCCGCCGGTCCAGATGAAAAGTGAGTACTCCATTTGGCTGCCATCGCTCAAAACCATAACATTTGGTTTAAGTTCAATGATACGCTTGTTGAAAACGAGTTTCGTACCCATCTCGGTTAAGATGGTTGCAACCTTGCCGGAAAACTCGGGAATACCCCATGCCGAGAGCAATTTGTTTTCTCCTTCAATTATGGTTACGCAACAATTAAGTTCATCCGCGATTTCTCCTGCCAACTCAACTCCCGTAAATCCTCCACCACCAATTACTATCTTGGCGTCTTTGTCTTGCGCCAAAACCCTTTTCAGTTCATCCTTTATTTGAGCAGCATTCTCCACCGAACAAACACAGAATGCATGCTCTTCAGCACCCTTAATGTTAAAAAAGTTCGGTTCACTACCAAGCGCAACCACAAGCTCAAAATAAGATAAACTGCCTCTGTTTGTCCGTACGATTTTGTTAGCCAAATCAATGTTTTCTACGGTTGCCTGAAAAAACTGAATCCTTTTTTGTCCAATAATTTCACTTAAGGGTATGATGAAGTCATCAACCTTCTTGACGCCTGTCGCAATCTCGTAGGAAAGATGTAGATACTGGTGGAACTCGTTTTTATCGACGAGGATAATCTTCACGTCTTTTAGATGACGTACTTTTTCTTCCAGCTTAAGCGCTGTCATCAAGCCACCATAACCTGCTCCAAGAATAACCAACTGTTTCAAGAATCGAGCCTCCACAAAAAGAAGGTTTACGAGACATATATAGTATCTTTCCTTAATCTTTGTTTTGGTATTTTGTATGCGATCGGTTATTAAGCGCTAACTGGCATAGCATGGTTCGTTTGCATGCCACCGAACTTGTATCTTACTGCATTATCGCAAGTATCCACCAGTGAAAATAGCATTATTTTTTCTCCATGGAAGTATAAAAAAAAATAATAACTCACTTGAATCATTTGATGAGTTTTTGGAAATGGGCTCAGAACCTCACACTGAGACTTGATAATCAGCCTCTAATCGCAAATTAGGCGCGCGGAAAATAAATTAAACCACCGATTTTTACTCAAGGCTGGTCCGGTGGGATTTGCACATACTTTTCGGCATTCTCAGATTCACTTTCCGAAGTGCTATGTCGACGTTACACTTCAACTTCCTACAAGATTTCTTAACAAACACCGAACAACATTTTCTGTCTTTAAATAATGGAGGGGCTAGTTGCCGAGCACGGTAGGCGCATCAAAATGTCTTTAAACACTGTAGCTATTGTTATCCTTGGAATTGGTGACAGGTTTTGAGAATCGGCTTTTTCGTCTGGGAGTACCCGCC
>DATEAU010000029.1:0-3616 GCA_035288165.1 Bathyarchaeia archaeon | reverse complement strand
TGAAGACATCGCGAAAATACTTTTGTGCATAGGCAGCATGGGAAATATCCGGACAAAAACGATGAAAGCATGGACAGAAACCGAATTTGAAAAGCTGATAACCGGAGCCCATGAATACCAAGATAAATCTCCCTTATAACATACGCAAACTTTTCATTTCTTTTTTTTTAAAGAACTGCTTTTGCATTCTTATGGAACATTCTTGTTGCTGTAATACTACAGTCACATGGATTTAATAGCGATAAAGAAGAATACGCATACCGTGCAGGATTGATGCTTTATGAAAGCGATGCCCGCCCCCAAGAAGGCTACTTTAAGCAATGAAGCCGTTCAAAAAATATTAAGGAAAGCCCCAAACCAAGAAGGCTTCTACTTTTCGAGAGGAATCGGAGACTACACAGGGCAAGTCGCCACGAGTCTTGCTGAATTCGCTGAAATGCTAAGGACAGTTGACTCGAAATCAATCGAGTTCCACATGGAACGCAAGGATTTCGAGAGGTGGATACGAAACGTTTTTGGCGATGAAGAACTCGCGCAGAGCATCAGCCGAACCATGGGTTCGCAAGGGGAAAACAGCAGAAACGAGCTCGTGATGGTTACGACGAAACGACTGGACGAGCTTAGGAAGATGCCAAAAACCAAATAAGCTATTATCTAAAGCTTCGCCGTCACTTCATTTCGTCGTCAGGCTTTTCCGAAGTAAATTTCTTGTAAACCCACGGCGGAACATGCTTGATTCCTTCGTTGCCTAAGAAGACGAGCTTTGTCTTTTTAGGATCTATCATCATCGCTCTCGCATGCCAGTTTTTAACCGCTCGGCTTTTCCTGCTGAAAAACTTCACCGTAAATTAGTCTCCTTTCTCCGCCGCATAGGTAGCCGTTGCATCACTTAAAAAGAATAGTTTCAATACCGTCATATATCAGGCAGGAAATTCGCGTGTCCACTGTTGTTTAGATGTAGATGTTTTTCAAGTACTTGTTCCAAAGATACGCTGCTGCGTAACCTGCAGAGACGCCGCTGGCGGGACCCATGAAGAGAACGAGCATGTCTATTGCGGGGTAGCTTGGAATCACCTTCAAGTACGTTGTAGCATAATAGCTGATGGAGGCGATTAACAAAGTGCCCAAAGCCATGGCGACAATTGTCCTGTTGCGGTTTACGCCTTTCTCCGTAGCGTGGACTCTAAAAAGGAATAGAGAAGCATCCACGATAATACCGTAGAGGAAAGCGAAGATGACTGAGAAGGGAAGGAAAGACGGTAACCACAAGCCCGTGAGAACTCCGCCTACAGCACCGACTATGGTAGCGCCCACGTTTTTAATGAATAAAGCGCTTAAAGCAAGCAATACAGCATCAACAGCGATTAATAGCCTGGAGATTGGCTCTGGGACGAAGAACCTAGTTATGAACATTATGGAACCAAAGAATGCTGCGATAAGTAGCCGTATAGCTTTCTGCAAGTCCCCTCACTTTCAGAGAAAGTAAGTTCTGTTCGAGTTTAAAAAACTTGATGAGGAAAACCCAACAATGCCATGACATGTCATTCCGAGCAAGTTAGGATATTTTTGGTGATTCTTGCTTCTCGAAACGTGACTGTTCGGTTTTTAACGGAACCTATAAATTAGCAACCGTAGATAAAAGGTAAATGTTATAATATTTGACGTTTAGATGTTTAGAGGGGATTTGGGATGAGCACTCACGCAGAAGACCTGAAACTCAGGTTAATGACTATCGAGTTGTTAAAAACTGCAAAGTATAAACGGAATATTACGTATCGGGAACTTGCCGCTAAGACAGGTTTGCCGGTTACAGTTTTGAGCCGATACGCGAAAGGGCATGTGTTGCCGAACACGACGAGGGCGAAGCAGCTGTGGCGCGTTTTGACGAAGCTTGTCGGGTTGGAAACGGAGTTGCGGAGCAGAATAAAGTTTGATGAAACCGGGTACTTCGACAACACTGAGATCATCGGCGACTATAATATTCTTCAGCAAGCCGCAAACTATGCGCTGGCTAATTTTGCTGGCAAAAGAGTGACGAAAATCATAACAGCAGCTGTTGACGGTGTCCCATTGGCTACCATGGTGGCAAACGCGCTCGGCGTTAACCTCATCGTGGCGAAGCGGAACAAGGAAGTGGGTGTAAAGGCGTTTCTGGAGGAGACTTACATTTTGGGGAGAGATTCGGGCGTGACCGTTACGATATATATTCCAAAAGAAGCCATCAAGAAGCGAGACAGCGTCCTAGTGGTTGATGATATGATTAAGAGTGGCGAGACTCAGGAAGCAATGGTGAACCTTGTGCGGAAAGCTAAGGCGGAAATCTCGGGCATTTTCTCACTGATAGCTGTGGGTGAGGAATGGAAGAAAAGACTGAAGTTTGGTAACGAGGCGCCTATTGAGGTTGTGACTTACTTGAAGTCTCCTTTCGAATCTGAAAGCCATCACTCTTAAGCTCAACGGGAAAAACTTTCCCTTTCTTTTTATTGATTCAAACATGTTGAGTGAGAGTCAAGATGCGAACCATAAAATGGTGCAACGGAACCGTCCTCACCGTGGACCAGACAAAGCTTCCACTTGAAATCGTAACGTTGGAATTGACCACTGTCGATCAGATGGCTGAGGCGATCAAGAATTTGAGGATTCGGGGCGCTCCTTTGCTGGGCGCGGCGGCGGCTTTCGCGCTTGCTGTTGCAGCTTACCATTCGAAGGCTAAAAGCAGGCAAAAGCTTTTGGCTGAGTTGGATTGTGCTGCCGTGATGATTAAGGCTACGAGGCCGACGGCTGTGAATTTGTTCTGGGCTGTTGACCGCGTCATTAACAAAGCTAAGTGTTTCTTGGGGAATGTTGAAGACTTGAAAACGTTCGTGGTTAACGAAGCGCAGAAAATCGCTGACGAGGATGCTGAAGCGAACTTGGCGATTGGCAAGAATGGTGCTACGCTCATCAGCGACGGCGATACCGTTTTGACGCATTGCAATGCTGGCGAGTTGGCGACTGTGGAGTATGGCACCGCGCTCGGCGTGATACGTGCGGCGTGGAAGCAGGGAAAGAAAATAAAGGTTATCGCCACAGAAACGCGACCGTTGTTGCAGGGAGCAAGATTAACTGCTTATGAGTTGAAGCGCGACGGAATACCTGTTACGTTAATCACGGACAATATGGTGGGTTACGTGATGCACAAGCGGTTGGTGAACGAGGTTGTAGTGGGTGCTGACCGCATCGTCCAAGACGCCGTGGTTAACAAGATTGGAACTTTCACCGTTGCCGTCTTAGCTAAAGAGCACGGCGTACCTTTTTATGTTGCGGCTCCGAAATCGACTTTCGACTTAACCCGCACTTCTAAGGACGTGATTATTGAAGAAAGAAGCCCAACCGAAGTTACCCATTACGGTTCTCGGCAGGTTGCAGCTTCAGGCGTGCCCGTTATGAATCCAGCATTCGACATTACGCCCTTGACGTATGTAGCAGGAATAGTTTGCGAAGACCGCGTTTACTACAAAAAAGATTTTGACAAGTTTGAAACCGGACATCTTCCGTGACGCTACCTCAAGGTTTTAGCTTGTTGGGGGAAGAGAGGAAATCCACGAATCTGGATTTTGATATTTCACAACTGGAG
>DATEAU010000028.1:0-14430 GCA_035288165.1 Bathyarchaeia archaeon | reverse complement strand
TTTCTCCAAATCGACCGCGGACGCAAGCTGTTTTATTCGAGACATTTCTTCGCCGTAAATGCAGCCGTTCGGTTTGAACAGTTTGAACACGTTCCATTCAGGAGGGTTATGGGAAGCGGTTATCATTATGCCAGCGTTTTTCTTGAGTTGGCTCGTCGCGAAATACAACATAGGCGTCGAGACAACTCCGATGTCGGTCACGTTACAGCCAGAAACCAAACCCGCAGTAAGCCCGTTTCTGAGGCGTTCACCACTCAAGCGAACATCCCTGCCAACGACCACTTCGCCGCCTTTGCCGAGGAAGCGCGCAAAACCCGCCCCAATTGCGGCAGCCGTGTCTTCTTTCAGTTGTTCGTTGAAGATGCCTCTTATGTCGTAGGCTCTGAATAAGGTTTCAAAATCGGCTCTGGGTGAAGCAGCCAACAGTTTTTCGCCCCAAGTATGTTACTGCTACGGAGGAACTCAATTTATCTTTTGCCATGCCCCAAGATTCACGTTTTCTCCAAAAACCGAATCAACTGCTCCCTTGTGGGATGTGCACCCTCCAAGCTTGAAACGTAGCAAGCCGCCACCGCATTCGCCAACATAAGCCTACACTCAGCCGACAGCTCGGAGGCGTCGCCGAGTATGTTTCCTGCGTTCCAAGCGTCACCCGCGCCTGTCGCCCTTAATGGTTTGACTTTGAAGGCTGGAACGACGGTTTCGCCTTTCTTTGTGAACGTTCCTGAGAAACTCGTGGTGTGCAAGTCGATTCTTGCGGGTAACCGTCTAGCTAGCAGCCTACCGGATTCCAAGGCTAATTCGTCGAACCGTTTTTCACCGCGTTTCGCGTCAACCTCGTTGCTGAGGAGCGATGCGTATGTTACCGCTTCGTTCTCGTTCAAGCTAAGAACATCCACCAGCTTGGTTTTGAGAATGGTCTTCATCATCTCGGGGATTTTTTCTCGGTTAGGAGTGGGGTCGGCTGTGTCAAAGTAAGTTTTGCCCTTTCTTTCAGATTTCACTCTTTGGAAAACCGTACGGACAAGTTCCGTTCCAAATTTTCTTGTTCCTGCCCAGTTGAACAGGCACACGTAATCAGCCGTCTCAATCAACTCATAATCATCGTCAGTCAGGTTTGCCGAGCCGAAATCCGACAATGACCCCAAGTCGCGGAGCATGACGTTGGCTTTCCCGCTTTCGTTTTTCAGCTCTAATGCCGTGGTTAACGACGCTTTTTTTAAGACCTTAACGTGTGACAGGTCAACGCCGTGCGGTTCGAGATAGTAGCGCAACTGTTGCAAGCCATGCCTGTTCGTGCAGATTATGGGCGTGACGTTAACGCAGAGCGCGGATAAGGCTGAGGCGGTGTTGACTGCGTTTCCGCCTCTCAGGTCTGTCTGTGCGATGCCGTCTATGCTGCCGCCTTTTCGCTTGGCGATATCAGCCACGACGGTGGAGAAGTTTGAAGAGTCGCATTCTAAGTTTATCAGCCTGTCCATGAAGAAGTCGGGCATGACCACGGTGCTGATTTCGCGGGAATCCTGCTTAAGAAAGGTTAACAAGTCGTTCATGCAGCTTTTCATGCCGATGCCTCTCTCACCACGTATTCTTCCAAAAAGCTAAAATACCTTTGCTATATACCTTAAAAACCAGTTCAAAGTCTATGGCAATATTGGGAAAAGGGGATACATGATGAACTTCAAATGTGAAATTTGCCTGCTATTGGCGGCAATAGGACTCTTCGCGGTAAGCGCGTTCCTATACTCTTATCCAACGTATCAAGAAGGATTCGCTTTGGCCGCCGCAAACTTCGAGTACCAAGGCTACGCATTTTCGTTCGTCGGTTTCGGGTCGCTTCTGATGGTGGCTGCGTCAATCTCGTTCATGAGACGCACCAAAACCGCAGACGGCAAATTTCCAAGCTGCAGAGTTTAGCCCAAAACTGCGTTGATTAGAACCCAGACGATGTCGCCGAATAATAGGGCGACGACCAAGCCGATTGTCACGAAGATAAGCATTGGTAAGCCAGGCGTCGCCCACACGTAAGAATCGATTTTTCCCGCCTCAACCGCGTTTGAAAGGCGCGTGACTATTTCGTCTCTCCCTTCATCCTTTGGCACAACGACAAGTTTTCTTTTTGCTGGGTTTTCGCCGTTTTCGTCTTCTATGTCTTCCATCGGGTAGACATGCCATTTTGCTTTCAGCTGGCTTATGGAGACTCGGCGACCCGTTATTAGGGCAACGAGTTTTTTCAGGGCGGACTCTTTGGCGAGGGTGCCCTCAAAAACTTTTCGTCCAGTTTTCTTGTGCCACACCAAGTTGAAGAGGAGTAAATAAATACTAGAAGCAGCGGCGAAAAGCACAGCGTTACTAAAGATTGTTAACGGAAACAGGTTTTGGGCAAGCGGCGATGCGCCGTTGGGCAAAAGAGGCGTAATCAGGGCTTCGGTGGAGAAAGGCAAGGCAAGTGCTATACACATAAGAGCTTTGGAGTCTGCGCCTCCGAACCCGCCTGAATAGAAGAGGACGATGGCGATTATGGCGGTTAAGCCGAAGCTTAGTCCGAAAAGAGGTAGCCTCGATGGCTCGTAAAGCAGGAAGTCCGCAAGCGACAAGATGAGGGCTAGCGGGGCATAAACTGCCCAGACGCGGTTGCTTACTTCTCTGGTTTTGTAGTCGCTCCAAGAAGCGTAGAGCAGGAAACTTATGGAAAGGGTGATTTTTGCGGCTGTGAAGAGTTCTTGCATGTCGCGGTCACCGTCAAGGATGAGTTTGGGCTAATAAAAATTGGGTTTGAAAAAGAAGATAAAAAAGGAAGAAAAGCGGACAATGGATTATTATCGCGTTTCACTGAAAGACAATGCTGCGCCGCTGCTAGGAACCACTTTAAAGTAATAAGTTGTTCCGCTTACCGTGGTTTGTGTAATGTTAAGTCTTAGTATCGAGCCAGCAGCAATTGCCTGTGGAGTTGCAGGACTAGTTGTTTGGATATTCAGTGCTGAAGCCGAAGTTCCGAAGTAGACTTGAACTATTTGCCCGCTGGAAGTTCCAGAGTTGCCAATATCGATTGCTATCTCTGTTGCGCCGAAGGCTACGTTTGCTTTATACGGGATGAATCCTGCCTGTTGAGTGGTGGTGCCCATATACGTGGTTATCCACGCGTAGGTTACGACTATTGCTGCGACTGCGATGACGATGAGAAGCAAAGTGGCTAAAATAGGCGATATGGCTTTCTTCGATCTAAACATTCGTTTGATTGACATTTTCATTCGTATCCTATTTTTTGGTTTGAAAGTTAGCGGTTTTGTTATTTAACTCGTATGAAGACTGAATCCACATTCAGGATAAACGCTTGAGGCGACTCATAGTTTAGGTTTCGGCGGTCAAGGTGATTTCAGGTTGATACTCGACAAGTATCCAGAGGCCAGCAGGTTTGCCCGCGTTCAAGTAGTAAATTGGTGTTGCGGATGAATCGAAGGTCACGATTGCTCCATGCCATGTTATATCCAATGCGCTCCTAAATGGAGTCACTTGGAACAACGAGACCGGAGCTAACTCGATTGTTCTAGTGCCGCTGTTTGTCCGAACCGCACCAGTGGGATTTCCTGCTACGGAATCGAATGCGTAAAGTCGAATATTATCCTCGTTGGTAAACATAATTCCTGCACCGCTTGAGCCCGATATAAATTGACTCCAATGGTGCGCGGTCCAACCTCCACTTCCGAAGGCATAGTTGTTGAAGTTTCCTGTTCCTGCGGCGACGTTGTTCACTGTTCCGTTTTCAGTCTGGAGTGTACTAATTGAGGAAGTTAGTCGCACTGGGGATATGTCTGTGATTGTTCGGTCACGTTGCGAGTCTATGAACATTAGCCTTAGCTGGTATGTGTAGTAGGATGTTCCTGCTGGCAGGGTCAGTACCATGTTTGAGTAAAGGTTAGGGCTGTCATTTGCAGTTCCTGCTCCGCCGCCCCATTCTGCTTCTTGCTGAATAACATCCCTCACAACCCCATTTGTTATGACGTATGCTAATTCCGCGCCGTAAGCACTGTCTTCTCCGTTTATGCGCATAAAGGTGGCTGTACTAGAGTTGCCGCTGCTGAGAACTGTTGTCGTAACGGGGTTGAAATTGCTTCCAAACTGCAGAGATATTATGCCATTGTTCAAGGTCCTGCCCGATGGGTTATCGTTGAAATAGGTATTCTCATAGGCCAGAGGAGTTTGGACTGCTAAGTCGCTTCCGTCCCACCATAGCGTGAATTTAGAGACATCTCTGTTGAGCAGAAAAACCAGCATCTGCCTGTTGCTGATGACCGTGGCGTTGTTAGTCATTCCCAAGGGAACTCTGAACTCCGACGCCCAGTCTTCTATCTGGAAAGGCACTTCCTGATCAACACCACTTACAGTCTGAGTCAGATGGAACGCTTTTGCCGAAATCGGGGGAATCGGCTTCTCCGTTGTCGTCAACTGCAGGTTCTGTCCTAGCCAGCGCATTGTGCCGTTTTGAAGCCACTCAACTGTGATTGTTGAATCCTGCTGGGTTAGCAAGGAGCCGAGGTCAGACTGCGGTCTAAGTAATACTGCATCTAGAGCCCAAGAATCTTGGACTGCGTCCGATGTTTCTGTGCCGCCTCGGAACCTTATGGTGAAGTTGGAGGAAAGGTAGGATGAAACTGTAACATTGTTCCATCCGCTTGTTAAAGCATTGATTATGTTTACCCAAGTCCCGCCAGACCATACGTCAACTTTAAGGGGCTCTGACCCGAGAGTCCCTGTCTTTATACAGAGTTCTTGGCTGGGATTCGCCAACGAAACGTTTGACCACTGCTCTTCCAAGTCCAATTCATAGTTACTGTTGTCGATTTCCTTCTTCACAGTTACAGCGTCAATCCAGGCGTCGTCGTTGTTGTAGTTAGTGTCCGCGTAGAAGCGTAACTTGAAAGTCGATTTGAAGTATTGACTGTCTGTAACCTTTTGTTGATAGTGGTTCCATTGGTTCTCAGTGCTTATTCCTAAATCAACGATCGTATCCCAGTTACTTCCGTCATAATACTGAAGGAGCAGTTCGTTTCCTTCGAAGCCTGCGTCTCTGTACCAGAAGTCCACGTAGATTGCTGTTGCGCCGGATAAGTCAAGGTTGGGTGTTGACAGTGCCCCATAGGATTCTTGGCCGCCGTCGTAGCCTGCCGAGTAACTTCCACTGTAGTGTTGATCGCTTTTCCTGCTCCAATAATTGCCGCTCGGAGTTTCACTCCATCCAGAAGGAAGATACGTATCAAAGGTTTCAGCGTTTATCAACGTGGAGTTTGAGGCTCCGCCACTAGTTTTCGCTTCTGTTAGCGTGTCGTAGATTGAGTCTGGGCTTTGTTGTTGAGCAGCAAAGTTTGAGTGTGAGCCTTTGTTTGTTGGTGCGTACAGGTCAAAGTCTGTGTCTACATAATCCCCGTCTCCGAAGGCGTTGTTCCAGTTCAGTGTGGAAACGTAGCGGCTGAATGATGAAGCCACAGTTACGATTCCTCTTGCGTCTTCAACTTGAACCATGTACGATTCAGGATCAACACCCGACGGAACATTTAGCGCGTAGGTGCCATTGGAAGAAACCGTAGGTTCAACCGATGGAGTTACTAGCTGCCAGCTTTGGTCAGAGGTTGAGTAGCGGTAAAACTTGAAGTTGTTCCGTGACAAGGAAATCAACGGTTCAGTCCCTTCTTCAATAACACTTACTCGAGCTTCGTTGCTCGAAAGTGAATCCAGAATCTCCACGCTCAGACTACTCTGTTTCACGTATGTCAAGTTATAGAAGCCCAAACCTGTGAGATCGTAGGTCACATTGAACTGCCCCGAACTCGTGCTCGTCGGCTCGAACCAGTCAATGTGTAAATCAATGAAGTTCACGTTAAAAGACAGCCCCCAATCGGGCTTTATGTCCATGATGTTCTCTAACCCGCTCTGCATGTAGTTTCTGGCGAGATTCTGAGCATAGGACGTGTTTCCCGTGACCTGCAAGATAGAACCGTAATAGCCAACTGTGAAGCCTAAAAGCTGTTTCAACGCAAGGTTAGTCTCGTCGACCGCACTCAAAATTTGAGGCTGGGCTTCGATTGGATCATAACGGATTGCACTGTAAGTGGTGATGACGGTTGCGATGATGACAACCGCAACCAGCAAAGCTGCTATGATGGAGAATTGTCCTTTTTTGCTCCGCATTAGATTTTTCAGATTAGGTGCCTCCTGCCAAGCCAAGTTGCAGCACAGCTAATCGAGATGTACCGTAAACTGTGTACTCGGAGCGGTAGATTCTAGGCTTATATTCACTCAGCAAGCCCAGGGCTGTTAATCTAATGTCAGGTGTTCGCGTAACTCCAAGCGCCAAGAATCCCCCTTGGAAATTGGACGTTCCACCCTGTGAAACTCTGTGCCTGTAGACGGATCCCGGGTTGTAATTCCCGTCTGGGTTAAAAATCTGCGTTGTCACGTTCAGATTGTACATGCTCGTGATATAGTTAGGCAACGCTCGCGTGAACGTCTGGTATGGAGAGGGATAGATTCCGTAGTAGTTGGAGTCTTCCAGCGATTTGCTCGTCAAATATTTCACTCCTGCTAGACTGCCCGTTATCCAAGTCGAGTTGGCTGAGTAAGTCTGGTTGTCCAAGCCTTGAAAGAAAGCATTTAGCCCAGCGGGTCCGACGTTTTTCATTCCGTAAATGCCGTAACCGTTCTGGTCGTTTGGGAACAAGTTTGTGTTAGTAACGTAGTAAATCGGGTAGCCGACTATGCTGACCCAGGTCCAATTGTACTCCAAGACCCGTTGCCCCAGCGTGTATGTGTATCGTCTTGCGTCGCCATCGTAGTATGAGGAGGGAATCGGCATCGACTCACCAAATGTGTTTATCAGCACCGCGTTCTGAACAACCTCGCCTTCAAGGGGATTGTTGTCAAGAATCTGGCCTAGCTCTGCGGTACTTTGCACCATAACGGTTTTCGTAAAGTAAGGCGAAAGCAAATTGCTAAAATCCTGTGCCAAACTTTGAGCCGTGTATCCGACAGTCCACCAGCTATTGGCGTCGCTACAATTCAGTATGTACAATGTACCTCCAGTTCCGCTCTCTCCTATTTTCTCAGGGGTTACGCTGAAAGTGACATTAGAAGAAGCCACAAAGTACTGGGAAGCATCTGAAGCTATGCCCAAGTTTTCCGCGTTTGAAACGGACTTCACAGAAGTATAGAGTTCAGCCCCGCTAGCATCGCTGTTTACTTCAAAAATGGTTAAATTGTAAATAATATCTGCTGGGAGTGCTGCTGAGAGCGCAACTTGAAGACGATTCCAAGTTGTGTCATTGCCAACGTCAAAAGAGGCTTTACTTAAGTCATGGCTCGAGTCTAAAGTTTGCAAAGTCGTCAAAGCAAGGCGTCTCAGGTTAAGAGGCGCCACCTGTCGCGGCGAGGGTAAAACAGCAAAATAAGATACTACCGTTAACGCTCCGATTAATATGGATATTACGAGTAAAACTTCTAGTGTTCGCATCATTTTAGCCGTTCACCTGGTAGCCGCTTAAACTCCACACTGCAAGCTTCGCCTGATACGCAATGCCATTTACCATAACTTGCCTAATATCAGTCGCCACCCAAGACGCATTTTTTGGATCGCCTCCAAACGTGATCGGGAACGCTAAGGAACTCAATCCCCATGGCATTACGACAATGCCGGTTTTTTGAGCACTCTTGCGGTATGTAACAATCAGAATTCCCGGGTTATTGGTGCCCATTGTAAGCGTGTCATACGCATGCTCCGGGTCTCGACCAGAATTAAGCACACCAACCGTACTTCCAGTTTCGTTTGTAAATGGCATCTCACGTAATCTAAAATCGTCTGTGAGAGCGACAAACGTTGCGTTATAATGGATGGCTGCATCAGAATCGCTTCCGTTGACTACATCCCAGCTATGCGCGAGAATCGCTGTTTTGTTCGCAGTGCTACTGATGAATGGGATGACGTAGTTCTCTTTGTAGAGAGCGTTTTCGTGATACCCTATTCCAACTAATCCCGAGACATGCGCGGAGGCTATCAGAGCATAACTCGTCGAGCTTGCATCAAAGCCTGGAAAACTCAATGAGGTTGAACCAGCAGTGTCAGTCAGTGCAGAACCGTAGTTAATTTCGTATTTTGGATAACCTCCCCCTTCAGCTACCTTGATTAAAGAGTAATCTACCTCTGCGTTCGCGAGTGGAAATCCCGGTCCCGATGCGCTTATCGAAACACTCAGGGGATTAGCTTGGATTTGAATTATTGTTACGTTCACGATTGGAGTTAAGGTTAGGCTAAAGCCGTAAGAGCCGTTTACACCCAACAACCTAGACGCTGTTGAGTAGTCTAAAGCCTCATTATAGGGCACCAAGAGCGATTGACCGAAACCCATTGTGACATTGCTGTAAGTCTGGCCAGTCATAGAGTAGTAGACCGGATTTCCCGTCGAGGAACGTAATCGCATAAGCGAAAAAGGACTAAGCTTATATTGCGTAAACTCCACAGCTTGCAGTCCAAAACCTTCAGGAGTATCGCTCGTCTGTCCCCAATTAGGCGGAATCCCCGGGCTCAACAACATGTTGTCAAGCAGGTCACTGCCCTTGGATGCAACTGCTCTGTGAAATTGATACGTCACTCCAACTTGAATTGTTTGATTAAACAGACCAATAAAGAGCATAATTGCGCCTATGAAAATGATGACTGAAACCAGATGGTCAATAGAAGCGCCAGCCAAATTTCCTTCCCTCCATTATCCAAAGTACATCCGAATTGTGCCGTTCAACTGCTTTTCAGCAATAATGCCTGCCGATGTAGAATTGCTGAGAAACGTGGAATTCATCCATTCCATGTTGGCTCCAAAGGTTGCCAACGCGGTAGTTGAGATATCGTCACCTACATAACTAAGAGTTATTTCCAGAATTCTGCTGCCATTTGAACCGATTGTTCGCAAACTTGCGTTTCCTTTATACGGGTAGTCTTCAATGTAACGGGGAAGGTCAAGTTCGTTCGTGACTGTTCCAGCCGATATTGTTTCATGGTTTAGAGATGAGTAAAGCTGCTGCATAGAGCTTGACAAGTTGCTAGCTACTTCTTGTATGACGATTGTTCTACGAGAATCTACCCAATTATTCATCATAGCTGACGCAACCATGGGAAAAAGGAATATCTGAGCTATCAAAATAGGAATCATAATCATGTATTCAATAGCAACTTGTGCCAACTCCATTCCTCCAACTATTATACCCGTCCTACGGAAACAACCACCTTGCCCAGGTAGAACTCGACGACTGAGCCTGTTGGCAACACTGTGGATGTACTATTTCCTTCAAACTTGAAGAAATCCGAGTTAAACCCGATTCCTGAGTTTGGAAAACTAACGGTTATGTTGACTCGATCCACGTCTCTTCGTATTAGCTTGGTGACATCGCTTCCGACCATAGTCACTGATTGCGATAACGCTGGATTTACACTTGAGGCTTCCAAAGTCGGCAAGAAAAACTTATAATAAACCGTAGATGTTGACTGTGAAGGACCGATTATTGAAGAGTTCAAAACTCTAATTGACGGAACCGCGGCAACTCTTATGTAATTCCCGTCAGTCATGGGCAGTTGCTCGACTATAAATGCGTGATTTACAGGTGCTGTGGACCCTTCCTGGAGAAAAGAACTATTTCTAATCGGAGAAAGACGCTCGAAGTAATTATTGCCAAGGTTGTATTTGTTAATAGGCATGTTGTACATTATCATGCCTGTAGTTACGTTAGAAAACACGGTCACCCAGTTTGAGTCAATTAGCAAATCAACGGAATAATTCAATGCAAGCGTCTGGTACTTTACGTGTCCAAATCTACTCGAGTAGCTAATCGTTTGAGTTCGGCCAACAGTCCATGCGACGTCATCAATTTGAAGCCCTGTCGCAAGAATAAATTGCTTATTCGCGCTAAACTCGTTCTCCGCCAAACGAGAATCCAAAACAGTGGATGCGTAAGACATCGCAACAAGAATCATAACCATGACAGCAGCAATCATAATTATGCTTGAGACCGCAGGGCTAAATGCCCTCTTGTCTCTTCGCAAACTATGCAAATGGATATGTCTCGTTTCGTTTTCAACTCCTTTTAGATTGACACGAACATTGGAATGATTTTCGCAGCCAACACCGCGAGTACTACGAGTATGGAAGCGTGCTTGAAACCAGCGGCAACCGATTCCTCGCTAATCTTCCCTGCCACAATGCCTATGAGGTAGCTGTGGAAAATCACCGACGTCATGAATACCAGCTTGATTGCGCTGTTGTCCTTTGGCGTAGTGGGCTGTCCAGGCAAACCTGAAGGAATAATCCCGCCAGTTGTGAAGCTCAGCATCATTATCGTGGTTGCCACGAGCAGAATCGAAGCTAAGTAAGGCATCATAATGTACGGGCGAACCGACATCTTCTTCTCCTTCTCTACTTCCTGAGTCAGGTTGTTGAATCTGGCGAGCGATTCAATCATAGCAATCGTGCCTCCACCAACGTCGATGGTTTCGACAAGGAGAAACATGACTATCTGAGTCATCCAGCTCTTGGTTCGGCCCAGAAAGTCCATAATGACCTTCTTTAGTGGAATCCCCCAAGAAATTTCGGAGCTAATCTTACGCAGTTCCTTGGTGAAAACGCCGTAATCACGTCTGGATAGGCTTTCGATGCATTTCTCAGGTGACAAACCAGTCTTACGGACTTCAGTTAAGTCTCTGAGGAAACTGGCTACACCTTGCTCCATGCCGACTTTCCTCCTGTTCAACCTTATGTACACCATTGCAGCGGGTGCTGTGGCAACACAAAGCGCGACGGCGATGGCGACAGGCATATCGATTACTGTCTGAAGACTCGTTATGGCTGGAATGTTGACCGCCCCCACGAAATTGGTGAGGATGAAGAAGAGGATAATGGCTATTACGCTGCAGACTCCGAACACTTTGTAGGGACGCATGTCCGTAACTGGCGTCTTCGGCTGCATACTATGCGCTAAATAGATGAACATGAGCGATAGCATGGGCGTGAATAGATAAGTGTACAAGATTATGCCAGACATCATAGACGTGCCAGCTGTAGGCTGAATCTCGTTGACAGCGAAAAGGATGTAGAAGGCCAGCGACATCATGACCATCACGATAATGAAGGTTTCAAGCAACATGCCAAGGCGTTCGGCGGCGGCTTTAACACGCAAAGCGCGTGTCCTGAAAATATCCTCTGCCTTGCGTTCCAGAAAGTGGCCAATATCGCCCCCGATGATGACCGTTGAAGCGTAGCCTGATAGGAAGTCTTTGAATATGTCCAGTGGATTCTTTTTCGCGGAAGACTCCAAAGCCGACAATGGATCCACACCAAAGATTTCCACATCTTTTATGATTTCCCTTGCTTCGTTCTGCATGGCAGGCATCAGCTGAACCTCAGACAACCGCTTGAAGCTACTGTAAGGGGCTATTCCGCCTGAAGCCATGACGCTAACGTAAGCCGAGGCGAAAGGCATCTCCCTTTCTAAATTAGCTGCTCTGTCGCCAGCTTTTGATAATGGCGTTAGCAGGAAGCCAACAATGATGTAGAATGGGAAAGGAACTAGGAATAAGATGGGCAAAAACCCATAAAAGATCAAGAGCATGGTAGATATGACAGTGATCGGCAACGTTAGAGTTGCCACGAAGAGCATCAGTGAAAGGTATGTTTCAGGGTAGATCTTTATGCGTGCCCTCTCGAGCATTTTCTTGAGTCCAAGACCGTGCTGGAGGAAGAATGGGGCTAAGCCTCCGAAGAGGCGGAACGACCAGCCCTCAAGTTTCTTTAGAAGTGGCAACTCTCACTTCCTCCCCTGCTAAGACTTTTTCGTAGATATGTTTGGGCCGTGCGTAATATTCTGCGATTATGGCGGCAACGTCCTTGTAGCTTCGTATATTGCGCTCCCTCATCCAGTGAAGCACCGTTTTGCGTCTATCAAGCTCGTCGAGCAGATCTTTCTTGGGCACTCCCTCGCGTTCTGCGATTGACGAGAGGATAACGCTTCTTTCCAAATCCATTGCGTGCTCATCTCTGGCTGGTTGCCAACTGAAAGAAGTGCGGTAATCTTCGTAGTCGGCGATTTCGTTGACGTTTATGACACGTCTGTAAGCGCGTTTTTCGTTGTTCTTCGTGAGATGTACACGTTGAATTGAGAGAACTATGTTCATCAACGGAATATAGGCTGGCGAGATTTCCATAGGTTTCTGTGTGAGACGTTTCACCGCTGAATCTAGGTTTTCAGCGTGCATGGTGCACATGCCTCCGTGGCCTGTGGCTAAGGCTTGGAAGAGGACGTAGGCTTCTTGACCTCGGACCTCACCTACTACGAGTATGTCGGGGCGGTGACGCATTGAAGTTTTCACGAGGTCGAAGAGGGCAACTTCGCCGACGTTGCTTCCGCCTAAACCGTAGCTTTGTCGGGCGATGAGGGAAACCCAGTTTTCAAGAGGTAGGTTAAGCTCAGCGGTCTCTTCTATCGTGATAATTTTGCTTCCTGGCTTAATTAGGCAAGCCAAAGAGTTCAGAGCTGTCGTTTTGCCTGCGGCGGTTCCTCCAAGAATCATGATGGAGGACCTGTTTTCGAGGCACATCCAGAAGTAAGCCGCCATTTCCTCGGAGAACGTGCCTATGTTTATCAAATCAATTATCGAGTATGGGTCTTCTCTGAATTTTCTGATGGTGAAGGCGGTTCCGAACGGGGTGATTTCACGCCTGTAACAGACCGCAAGCCTGTGCTTGCCAGGCAGAGACGCGTCTACTATTGGGAAAGCGGAGCTGACGTGTTTTCCAGCCATGTGGACGAGTTTGACAACCGTGTTGTCGAGGACTTCGTCGCTGTCGAATTGGAGGTTGGTTTCGATGCTTTCGTAGTTCCTGTGCCAAACGTAAACTGACTTGCCTACTCCGTCGCAGGAAATGTCCTCTATGTTAGGGTCGCGCATGAGCGGGTCGATTTTGCCGAATCCTACGAGGTCGCGTTCTGCATGGTAGAGGATTTTGTACCATGAAACATCAGGTAGCCAGCCAAGACTGATTCGGTACTTATCAACGATTTTTTTAGCTTCTTCAGCGAAGAATTTGCGGGGATCAAGGATTTCCTCTTTTGGCGATTCTATCTCAGCGAGGAGGATTTCTAAGATGCGATCGTACACGCCACGTTCAAGCGGGTCGAGCTGTAGCTCGTCGAGGATGTACTTGTATTCGCCTGTTTTGGGGTTTTGAATTATTGCGACGTGTGAAAATGGTTCGTACAGGGGATATTTTTCGATGACTTTCAGTCCTTTGGGTATCGGTTTGGGCGGTGATGGAGGAACCGTTGGGGGTGGTTGGCGTTTTTTGAAGCGGATTGGAATCTTGATCTTCTTGAGCCCTGAAAAGTTTACTTTTAGGTTTAGTTTTGGATGTGGCAGCTTTGGGCGTTGAAACTTTGGCATTCTTGGTTCTCCGTAGTTATGTTGGACTTCTCGACACTATTAAATATTACGTCTCAATAGACAATATTCAAGACACGTCAAACACAAATACAGATCCCAGATAAGAATAATACCTAAGCATCAAGAACTTAAAAACGGGCATGACTCGTCTTTCTCAATGGATCGCATTAACTTCTGAAAATCTTAACAAAAAGACCTTCTCAGAACATGTTGCAGTCCCAGCCACAGCAGGAATTGATTACGCCCTTTTCTTCCCTATCGTTGTCTTAGAGCTAGCCCTGGATAGACCACGTCATGTCTGGAAGGCCCAGCAAATTTCTTAAATGAAAACATTGCGTGAAATCTGGATTGTTGAATTTCTGGTCAGAAAACTCTTACGACTGGTTCTTACAACAAAGAAAAGAAAGGGGCTGCCCTCATTTTGGTGAGGGTTTTTTAACCTGCTATTTTTCTGCGTACTAATAATAGGCTTGCGATAGCTGCTAATGCTGCGATGAGCGCGAGGACCACTGCAACCCATATGGGTATTGAAATCTGGCCTGGAACATTGCTAACGTCGGTTGATAGAGTGCTGACGTCTGCTTGGAGTTCGCCGATGTCGGTTTGTATGGTTGCTACGCCGTTGCTTATGGTTGTGACTGTTCCTTGGAGAGTTCCAAGGTCTGTTTGTATGGTGGCTATGCTGCCTTGGATGCTGGTGACCTTTGTGTTGATTGCGCTCAGGTCAGTCGTTATCGATCCAACGCTAGTAGATATCGTGCCTACAGTGCCGCTGACGCTGGACAATGTGCTGCTGAGAGATTGTACGGTTGTCGTTAGTGTTCCGACATTGGTGTTTACCGTGGCGAAGCCGCTGCTGATGCTGGTTATTGAAGCCGCTATGGTTGTTACGTTGGCTTTGATGATTCCAACATCGGTCCTTATGGTTGCAACGTTTCCGCTGATGCTGATTACTGTTG
>DATEAU010000027.1:0-6005 GCA_035288165.1 Bathyarchaeia archaeon | reverse complement strand
GGTGAACGCTTCGAAACCTCTTCGAAAGCCCGTTCAACCGCTTCGTCCAAGACCTCGTCGAAGGTGATGTAGTGTCCTCTGCGGCTGCTCATCTTATAGCCTGGCAAAGTCACGAGGTTGTAGGCGAAGTGGACGAAGTTGTCGGCGTATTTGCCGTAGCCTAACGCGTAAAGAGCGATTTTCAGCTGCAACTGCGCCAGTGACTGCTCCACCCCGATAACGTTGATGACTTTGTCGGCTCGACCGAACTTCCACAGGCTGTAAGCCACGTCCCGAGTCGTATACAACGATGTGCCGTCAGCTCTGACAAGCGTCAACGGCGGAAATTCATGATTCTCGCTTAAGCCCAACTTGGGTTTCAGCTTTAAAGTGCGCGTCACTTTTTCGGCATCAAACTCTAAAACTCCACCTTCGCTATAGACGAACGGAGAGGTTTTGAGTTTCTGAAGTGCTTCGCTTACCATGCCGCTCCATACGAAGTCGCTTTCCCAATCCCACGAATCATAAGCAATATCCACGCGACTCATGGTTTCTCTGAAGCCATTCAGGCACAGATCGCTCACTTCGCGTATTAGCTGCTTGGCTTTGGGTTCTCCGTCTTCGTAAGCGCGATTCAAGCGGTTAATCTCTTCCTCAGGATTCTCGTCCGCGCCAATCACTGCCAAGAGTTTCTCGAAAAGAGTGGGGAACTTTCCCTGAAGCTCCGCCGCAATCGATGTCCACTCGGCAAGCTCCTTGTTCACCTTCGCCACTTCCTCAAGGTTTGAGACTGCTTTAGCAACCGCCAAAGCCTTCTTCAAACGGTTAATCTCAACGAGGCAGCTTGTGACTGTGTAGATTTTACCCACGAAAAGGTCAGCCTTCTCGTCAGGCTTTGGCTTGCCCAAGGATGCGTATCCATAGGCGACAACGGAGGATTGGCGTCCGACGTCGTCGATGTAGTAGTGGCATGAAACTTTGTGTCCCCTGGCTTTGAGGATTCTCGCTAAGGCGTCGCCGAGCATCGGGTTTCTGGCTTGCCCAATGTGGATGGGATGCAGCGGGTTGACACTGGTGTGTTCAACGATGATTGTTTTTGGCTTGTCGGTTTTGATGAAGCCGTATTCGGAGCCAAGCATTTGAACGGATTCAAGTGTTAACGTGCTGAATTTGGCGTAGTTAAGGTGGAAGTTGACGTAGCCGCCGACAGAGGTTACCTTTTCGACAAGTGAGAACTCGTATTTTCTCAAGGCTTTAACCAAGTGCTCAGCTAAAACGTTGGGTTTCTGGTTCAGTTTCTTTGCCAGTTCAAAACACAACGAGTTCGCCAGTTGCCCGTACTCGGGGTTTGGCGGCTTACTGAAAGCTAATGTTTCAATCTTGATTTCGGGCAACCTCTTCTTCAGCGCGTAAGCTAAAGCGGCTTCGCATTCTTGCCGAAATTCTGCGAACGGGTTTTGAGAGACCATCCAGTGTTTTCTCCGATTTTCCAGATTTGGTGTTGCGGATAACGTTTAAGAGGAGGTTGTATTTTAATGTGAAAAACGTTTGCTTATCTATACCTGATGGATGCAACTTAGATGAAAACGAAGATTGTTTTCTCCGAGAAGTGCCTCCGTTACGGCACATGGCACGTTGAGGGCCCACAGCGTGTCAAGCTGGCTCACGAATTTCTGCGGGAGAAAGGTTACGAGTTCGTTGAGCCTGAACCTGCCGAGGAGGAGGATTTAATGCGCGTTCACGACGGGGATTACCTGTGGAACCTTAGGAAGGGTTTGGTGGAAGATGCGGACACGCCAGCTTACGACAACATTTACGAATTTGCTAGGCTTTCGGCTGGCGGAGCATTATTAGCTGCGAAGATTGGCGGTTTCTCGTTGATGCGTCCACCTGGGCATCATGCGGGAGTTTTCGGTGCAGCCTTGGGTGTTCATTCTCGTGGTTTCTGCTACCTGAACAACATAGCCATTGCCGTGAAGACGTTAGGCAAGCCGACATTGATTCTGGATATAGACGGACACCACGGAAACGGCACGCAAGAGGTTTTCCAAGGCGACCCGAAAGCGGTTTACGTATCGCTTCATAGGCATCCGCATTATCCAGGTTCAGGATTCAGCTCGGAGGCAAACTGCCTGAACTTTCCGCTGCCAGACAATGTCGGCGAAAAACGATACCTGGAAACACTGGACAAGGCTCTGAGCATGGTTGCTGCTGAACGGTTTGAGGTCGTGGCTGTTTCCGCTGGCTTCGACACCTACGCGGGAGATTTGGCGTCGCTCGGGTTGACTGATGGCAGTTACAGGGAGATTGGCAGGCGAATCACTGGGTTGGGGAAGCCTACGTTTTTCGTGTTGGAAGGCGGATACATGGGTGAAAAAGTAGGAAGAGGCATAAACCAACTACTGCAGGGTTTCGAAAGCTAGCTTTTGCCCGCTTCTTCAAAGATTCGTCACGAAGCATGGGGAGCTTGGCGCTTGCGTTTCCTGAAGTAAACCAGCAAACCCACACCGGCTAACGCGAGTGAAGCTACGGAAGCAGTTGTGACAGTTGCAACTGCTTAGAGTTCTGGTTTAGCCACTGTGAATGTTAAAGTTTGTGATGCGCCGACGTTTTCCGCATCATCACTAGCGTAGACTGTTACGTTATGCACTCCGCTGGATAATCCAGCGAGTGGTGTTTCCATCAATCGTCACATTCTCCTGCCCATCCAAGGAATACGAGCATGCAGCAACCGTAGAGACCCAACTTACGAAAGCAAGGCATCAAACAACCAAAATCCGCCTAAGATATAGAAATATTTAGATAGCTAAACCAGCTTGGTAAAGGGAATATGCAGCAGCCAAAGTTCATCGAAAGAAAATTCGTCTCAGTCGACCCAAGCAAATGCACAGGCTGCGGAATATGCGAATACGCCTGCACACTGGAAAAAGGCGAAATAGCCAACCCGTTAAGGTCAAGAATCCGCAACGTCCGCATGATGCCATTCTTCAATTTCGCGCTTACGTGCCGATTCTGTGAAGACGCCCAATGCGTCAAAGCCTGCCCAGAAAAAGCGCTTGTGCAATCAGAAAAAACAGGCATTCTAATGGTTAAAGAAAAGAAGTGCAAAGGCTGCGACTGGTGCATCCAAGCATGCCCACACGGCGGAATCGTCCTCCACCCCGATACTGGAATCGTGATAGCATGCGACTTCTGCAGCGGTGAACCCAAATGCATTGAAACATGCCCTGAAGAAGCCATAGAAATTGTAACCAGCGACGAAGCAGCAGAAAAACGATTCACCGACGCCTTGGACAAGCTCCCAGCAGAAACCGAACGCGTGATGGAAGCGGTGAAAAAGAAGGACTGGAAACCCATGCTTGCAGACGCCGAAAAACGCGCTTTGAAAGTCACCGAAAAACTCGAAGCCTTAAACAAAAAAGCACGCGCAAAAAAACAATAGCGAGAGCACTTCATTCTGAACTCTAAACTAGTTGTATTTTCATTAGCAAATTAGTTCCCAATTGTTAAAGGCTCTTCAATCGGCTTTGCATCGGATTTTGCAGACCCAGCGCGTTTGGCGATCACGAAACCTAAAGCTAACGATGCCACCAAAACTAGTAAAGTCCCAAGAACACCAGCCACCAACGTGGAAAAGTAAGGATCCCTGAACGCCTCCACGGAATAATCAGACATTAAACCCTTCCAAAAAGGCTCGCTTTCCTCAATTCCAAGAGATTGAGCCACCTTTTCCAACCCGTCAGGATTGCTTGAGGCAAAAGGTATCAAGATTGCCAAAAAGACCATGAGCATCATTATTAGGGCAAGAAACTTTTTCATTGCTTCGTCTTCCCCTTCAAAAGTGCAAAGTTACCCACAAGTGCAGGCTGCAACCGCTGAAGAGACACCAACAAACTCGTCGTAATCGCCCCTTCGCCTAAGCCGATTAGTACATGCCAGGACAGCATCACGGGAACAGCGACCATTATTCCGCCAGCTTCGGCAAAAACAGGCGAAATGCCAATCTGCAAAGCGGCTGCCAAAGAACCAACAACTACGGAAAGCCATGAAGCTAGAAAAACACTTGAAACAAACCGTCTCTGGCTTGTGGAATTCCGAATCATAAACTTAACCAAGAAGAAACTCAATGCTCCAATTATCGCCATGTTAAACACGTTCGCGCCAAACGCAATCAAACCACCGTCAGCAAAGAAAACAGCCTGCATCAACAACACAATCGTCATGCTAAGCATTCCCGCCCAAGGACCCAAAAGAACAGCCAGAAAAGTGCCGCCCACCAAGTGCCCGCTTGTGCCGAGAATGATGGGGAAATTAATCATCTGCGCAGCGAAAACAAACGCGCTTGAAATTGCCAGCAAAGGCGCGAAAGACTTGGGATATTCGGCGCGCACTTTTTTCCATGACCATGCAAGAAAAACTATTGATATTCCGAACATTACCGCAGCAGTTGTGGGAGTGACGAATCCGTCAGGAATGTGCACACAATTAACCTCGGTAATACTGTTTAGCGTTTTAGTGTTACCAATCTATAAAAGTTTTACGCCCACCTTCAGAAAGAAACAAACATTAGAATTAATGCTTCCTGAATTTGGCAGCGCGGTTCGCAATCAATGTGGCCATTGCACCCGCAGCTATACCGCTATCTATGTTAACAACAGCTAAACCCAACGAACACGACTGAAGCATAGCCATCAACGTGCCCACGCCTTTCTCACCAAAACCATAACTGTTCGAGGTAGGAACAGCAATCACCGGAACATCAACCATACCCGCAATCACGGAAGGCAACGCACCTTCTCTGCCCGCAACCACCACGACAACGTCAACATCCTTCGTAATCAAATCCTTGAGCGGTTGCAGGATTCTGTGAATCCCAGCTACTCCTACATCATACGCGGCGAAAACTTCGCAACCCATTTCCTCAGCAATTGTTTTTGCTTCTTCAGCCACAGGAATATCAGAGGTTCCAGCTGTCAAAAGCCCGATTTTTCCACCAGTACTTTGAAGAGCAAAATCTTTCTTTTTGATTATGACCATTCTGGCTTTCTCTTTCACTTGCAAAACGGCATTGTCAGGAACGGCCTTGCACAGCGCTTGTGTTTGCGCGTCTCCGCAACGGCTTACGATTACTCTTCCGCTTTCGGAAAGCATCCTGAGAGAGATTTCAACAAGGTCGCTGGTTGTTTTTCCCTCAGCCAGCACTATCTCAGGTATGCCTTTTCTGCATGCCCTGTTGACGTCGATCCTTACCATGCCCTCAATTTCTGCTACCGCGAGCAGCCGCACTAGTTTCTCAGCTTCCGACACGGATAACTCGTTTCTCGACAACTTGCCTAGGATTTCGCTCAGGGTGTACATGGTTGCCATTCATTTTCTTGAATACCACAAGCAATATATCGTTTACGCATAGTTTTCACATTGAACACCAAACGCTGGGATGAAATGCCAGAATTTGATAGATTGACGGTTATTGACTGCCAAATCGCAGGGGTTTCCGGAGACATATTCCTTGGCGCGTTAATAGACCTTGGAGCAGACCTTGACAAAATCGTTTCTGCCATAAAATCCTTAGAAAACAAGGCGTATGGCTACAAGAACGTGAAAGTAACTGTTGATAAAGTCATGCGGAGAGGATTCAGCGCCACGATGATCGATGTTACGGCTGAAGGAACCTCCAAGAAAGATGCTGAAGCACTCATAGAGATTGTGGAAAAAAGCTCACGAAACCTAAAACTCTCCAAAAAAGCCCAGCAATTCGCTTCCAACGTTATCCATACGCTCATAAACGCGGAAGCAAAGCTTCACAAGAAAGACTTGGCTGAAGCGCACCTACACGAAGTTGGATTAATCGACACGCCAGCAGAAATCATCGGCGCTGCTGTCGCCTTGGATAACCTTGGATTATTCGATTCGAGAATTTACGCAACGCCAGTTTCGGTGGGTGGAGGCTTGTTCAAGTTTTCACATGGCACAGTTTCTAGTCCTGCACCAGCAACTCTGGAGATTTTGCAAGGCAAAAATTTTCC
>DATEAU010000026.1:0-2877 GCA_035288165.1 Bathyarchaeia archaeon | reverse complement strand
GGAAATAATGGTGGCAGCACGAGACGCCAAGGACGCTGAAGCCTTGATTGGAGTTTCCATAGTTGCCGCTGCCACAGACAAAATCTCCGACGCCGCCGCTGACATCGCCGCCATCGTGACCAGAAACATAGGCGTCCATCCGATAGTAAGCAAAATTTTCGAAAAAGCTGAAAAGCAACTCACCAAAGCAACCGTGAAAGAAGGGTCCCCAATAGCTGGAAAACAGATAGGTCAACTTGACTTAGCCGCTAGAATGGGCGTGGACATAATCGCCATTCGCCGAAACAAGGATTGGCTCATTGACCCTAAGGACTCTGAACGAGTTTTTCGCGGTGACGTTCTGATAACGCGCGGTGCTCCTCAGGGTGTTAAGGACTTCAAGGAGCTTGCTGAAGGAAGTCTGGCGAAACTGGAGGAGCAAAAATGACCGAGCAGGAACGTTTTGAAGAGATTGTGGCGCGGATGGTTGAGCTGAAAGATACTTCTGAGTTAATGATTGACTTGGCTTATTCTGCGCTCATGCTGAACAGTCGAGAGCTTGCTGAAGAAGTGCAAGCGCTCGAGGAGTACGTTGACCAATTGCATACCGCGTTTGAGTTGCTTGCTTTGACAAGCGATTTCAAGAAGGAAGAAGCCTCAGGCTTTCTGGGCTTGATTCGAATAGGGGTAGCAACTGAGAAGATTGCGGATGCAGCCGCCGAAATGGCAGAGGTTGTCCTCCGAGGCATTGAGCCGCACCCAGTTTTGAAACTCGCCATAAAGGAGGCTGAGGAAACAGTTGATCAAGCATGCGTGTCAGCTGGCTCGGCACTAGTTAACAAGTCTCTGAAGGAGGCGCGTGTGCATGAAGAGACTGGTATGTGGGTCTTGGTCATAAAGAGAGGGGGGAAACATTTGCGTCCCAAAGGCGACTCGAGAATTCTAGAAGGCGATATTTTGGTGGCTTCAGGTTACGCTAAAGGGGTTGCCGACCTGAGGAAGCTGGCGTCTCCGGAAGAGGTTTGCAAAGTCGAGTAGTGCCAATACTTATCCTGATTTCATCAACACTATAAGCTTGTAATGGCGAGGTGCTTTCAGGAGGGTACACTATCACTCTAATTGAAGAGAACCCGAAAATGAACGAGATTTTTACTTGTCCGAGCGTTTCCTGTGGAAAAATCTTCATGAAACCACTTCAAGCCGTGAATCTGCAGCTTAGCCCAGACATACTCTATGACGCGTGCCCTTACTGCTTAACAAGGATAACCCCGAATAATGGAACTGCGGCTGTGCCAATTGAGGAATCGCGTTCATGCCAGCATCACCTAGGGTTTCTCTGCGAGCGCGAGAAGAAAACCGACGTTCCTGACGATTGTATGCTCTGCAAGGACATAATAACGTGTATGCTGGGCAACTTAAGAAAATAATGTGCACTCAGGCTCTTCGAGCTGGCGCTATCGGATTTCATTGCAATCCACGTGTGAAGACTCTCTGGTTCATAAAATCTTGATTAAAGGGTAAATTAAAAAAACAAGATTGCGGGTTACTGCTATGACCTGGAAGTAGTTAACGTCAAATGTGCCTTTAGCTCTTCTTCTTCTTTTCAGGTTTCTTCTCTTCTGTCATCGTGCCAGTTGCTGTTTCTTCAGGTTTCATTTCTTCCATTTTCGGCTCTTCTTTCTTTTCTTCCATTTCTGTCGTTATTTCTTCGATTGGTTTTGGCGGCGGTGTAGTTGCCATTGTCCAGCCGATCCATGCGCCTATGGCCAAGATTGCGACGAAGCCGACGAGCACTGGTACAGCGATTAGCCAGAACTTTACATCCGCGAAAGAGCCTATGTTCAGCCATGGTTTGATCAGTAGGTCGTAACCGAAAAGCCCTACGATGTAGAATACTGCAACCAGAACGCATACTAAGCAGATTACTCCACCTATTGCTTGATCTTTGCTAACCATTATTGATTCACCACTTTGATAGCCATGTTTATCGCCTCAATCATTTAAAGTTTACCATGATATTTGCGAAGCACGGTTCTAGGTTGTTCCCATTTCCCATGTTGACAGGTACTTTTGCTGCTCAGGTGTGAGCTTGTCTATCTCCACTCCCAGCGCTTTTAGCTTCAACGCGGCGACGTTTTCATCGATTTCGCAAGGAACTGTGTAAACCTTTGGAGTCATTCGCGCTGTTTTTGCTATATGTTCTGCGCAAAGGGCCTGGTTCGCGAAAGACATGTCCATGACTTCGGATGGGTGACCTTCCGCTGCTGCCAAGTTCACTAGTCTTCCCTCAGCCAGCAGATAAAGGCGCCTGCCGTCTTTCAACGTAAACTCTTCCAGGTTCGGTCTCATTGTTCTTTTCGCTGTGGACAATGATTCCAAGTCTTTCAGGGATATTTCCACGTTGAAGTGCCCGCTGTTGGCGATTATGGCGCCGTCTTTCATTTTTTGCATGTGCTCTTTCCTTATCACGTTTAAGTCGCCCGTGGCTGTTACGAAAATGTCGCCCAGGGTCGCTGCTTCAGCCATCGGCATCACGCGTAGCCCGTTCATCGCCGCTTCCAGTCCTCTTAGAGGCTGTACTTCGGTTATGATGACGTTTGCGCCTAAGCCTTGGGCTCGCATGGCGATGCCTCTTGAGCACCATCCGTACCCGCCGACGACGAAATTTTTGCCCGCCAGCAGGGTGTTGGTTGCTCGTATTATTCCGTCGATTGTGCTCTGTCCTGTCACGTAGCGGTTATCAAACAGGTATTTCGTGTAAGCATCATTTACGGCTACAATCGCGTATTTTAGGCTTCCATCCTTCTCCATGGCTCTTAAACGCAGAACCCCTGTGGTGGTTTCCTCCGTTCCTCCCTTAACGTTCTTTAACTGATCTTTTCGTTTGCTGTGGAGCGT
>DATEAU010000025.1:0-3200 GCA_035288165.1 Bathyarchaeia archaeon | reverse complement strand
CTTTTTCTTGGACTAATCGGACTTTAACTCTCCTTATTCTCTCTTTACACAATTTATTATGTATTAATATACGTGTTCCATCGCTTAAGCGTTGCGCATGACTTAATGTATTTGGTTTATCTTTTTTCTTGTTCCTGCAAGATTTTTTCTAATACGCTCTGATTGTTTTTGGTGATTTCATCATCAAAATATAAGAACTGTGTATCCTTGTCGTCAAAGCTCTTCATTGATTTTGCGGTCCCTTTTTACCGTTGCTCCAATGTGTTGTCTCCAATAAGCGTCCGGCAGCTTGCGTTTTAATGTGCTCCAATTTCGCCCTGCCAAAAGGTTGTCGCAAAAAAACTGTTAAATTTGGCGGGATTAGGAAGTCGGGTTTCCCTAAAAGCTTGGGTTGGTATTTGAAAATGATATTGTTCTTTACCGGAGCATATATTAGTGTTTTTAGACTTTATCTTCGACATATTTCTTTACGCTTTTCCTTTGTAAATACGTCGGGCATTTGGGTCAAGCAGACTATACATGTGTCTCACAAGTTTAACTATAAGGTGATCCTGCCCGCATACCGATTCAGGTATTGTTTTCACGGGCACTAGAGTCGTCGTACTGTTATCCTGTTTTCAGACTGGAGTAAGTAAACCTGTGGAAAAAATGTATTAAGCGATTGTTTTGGCTTTAACCTTGGGGAGAATCTCTTTTTGGACTTGGGCGACGCCGAAAGTGGTTATCCTGAACCTATCTTCATCAGTTCTTGTCACCCAATCGTTCTTCACGAGTTCGCCCAAGCGCGTGCTGGTTATCTTTCCAGTTTTTCCAAGTTTCGCCTGCAACTCCACTTTCGAAAGTGAATCGTTCGCCAATAAGCCTAACCCATGCCCAACGTAACTGGCCATCAGCCACAGAATCAAAGTCTCGTTGTCTGTCAGTTTGCCTTTTGGCACGAGCAGGTTTGCGCCTTCCTTGGAAAACGTAATTACACTTTGGCAATCTGCAGCCAGCTTCTTCAAGTCAACACTTAACCACAACTTGTTCGCGACTTCAAATGATGGAAGAAACTCGCTGAAGAACTTGTTGACGAGAAGCCACGTTTCTTCCAAACTATTTGAGGAGAAAGTGTTTTCCACATCTTTGTACTTGATTCGGACTTCTATTTTCTCTGTTTTCCCGCTCAATTCATCTTGCCTCGAAGCTTCGACAATACTTCTTCCTCAATCCATTTCTCGCCCTGAATAGTCAACTTAAAATCAGGCTTGTTCGGATCAGGCTTGAAAACTTGCCCTCGCTTCGTCATCTCATTCAACCGTGCAGGAACCATGCTCTTAATGCCACTTGACTCCAGAAGCTTCGAAACCTGAGAAGCAGTATTCTTCCTTTCCTCCGAAGCATAAAGAACTAAACCCACAGCTTCGTAATGAGTAAGGTTTTCACGTGTCACGATAACTGGGCCTTCAGTTGTCAGCTCGACGATTCCTCTTAGTTGCGCTCCTGAAGGCGTAAGCCTGCTAGAGACGAAATCGGAAAGCCGCTCCACGAAATTCTCAGGAATTGTCTCAAGCATGTTGATTATCTCTTGTGGCGTGTCTCCTTCGATGACGACTTCGCCGAAAGGAGTCTTAATCCGAGCCTCAATCCGCTTCATTACATTTCCTCTCCTGAGGTCAATCGTTTTCCTTCCGCAAGAATATAGACAAAACCCGTGTTCGTGTTCCAGCGCCTAACCATGCCTTTGTCACCGAGCTTGTGCAAAGTGTCATCTAGCACGCGGTCAGAAAACTTTAGCCCATTCGCTTTCATCGCTTCCTTTAGTTCCTCAATCGTTCGAGGTCTCCATTTTCCCCAGTCAGTTTCCAGAATCTTTATCACCGCTTCCTCACAGTTAGCTGGAGAAGCTATTTTCGGGTAAGATTGTGCAGGCTCTTCAGACGTTGACTTTGATGTGGGCTCTGTTTTAACCGTCAACGTCGCCACAGTTTTTGGCTTAACGCTGTCGAATGCCTTATACACTTGGCTGATCAACCTTGGAAGGTTCTCGATTGTTTTGGTCACGTCTTCACGCTTGCCCTTGACTTCAACTTCGTACTCGCCGATTTTAACTCGGAAGGCAAAGCCATCCCCATGTGCCTCAACCTTTTTTTCCACTACTTTCTTTTTATCCACCATTTCAATCACACAAGTTAGGTTTTACATTAACGTCAGACTTCTGTGTCCGTGCATACTCGTTTTTTCCCTTTCCCCACAAATGCAGTATGCAAGGTTTACTTATAAGATTTCCACATTTGAATATGGTTCAATGGCAATAGCCTTGAATTAACCGTCGGATTTACTTTTCAATGGCAGTTGTTTACGTTTTCCAGTCAGGAGCCGCTCTTTTCCTGAACGCTATAACCTGAACGTAGCCGATGAATATCACAGCAATCCACAAGACAGAGTAGAAGAAGTAGTAAACAAACAGCTCGTGAATCTTCATCTCGAACCCGAGCTTCTTGGACAACTTGAAAAACACAACCGCCGTGATTGCAAAGCTCGTCAACGAAATAAGCAACATCTTGAGGACGTCTGCAATCGGCAGAGTGAACAAGAAAATCGGCAGAACAGTATTAAATCTTGTTGAAAGGAACATAGAAAACACTAAGAGAGAATCATACACCCAAGTGCTTGGCAACAAAAAAGTCAAAGACATAGAAATCAAAGGCGGATACAAAACAAACAATGCAGGAAGAAAAACCTGCGGCTTTCCCATGCACTTTCGAAAAAGGGCTTTGTAAAAATCCTTTAACCAGAGTGCTTGACCTATTGCCCATCTTTTCCTCTGCCTGTACCAACTACGCCAATTCGAATGCACCACATTTTTAACTTCAACCTCTTTCGTGTATGCAAACGAACAGTCAGCCAGAAAAGCCCTTGTCGCAATATCAATGTCCTCAGCTACGACTTTCCTGAAGCCACCCAAATCGTTAAAAACTTTTCTTTTGACCGCGAATGCTGCTCCGTTAGCTGCTGGGCATTTGCCTAAACACTTTGCAGTTATCCATGAGCCAACGTTAAACGTGAAGTACTCGTAGTACGCCATTTTTGAGAGAAAAGAGTTTTTCTCAACTTTTTTCTTGATGTCAAGAACATCGGCAGTCTCCATTTCCGCCACAATTTTCTTCAAGAACTCTGGATCACCCGACAATTCTATGTCGGCATCCAAGAAAAGCAGG
>DATEAU010000024.1:0-4271 GCA_035288165.1 Bathyarchaeia archaeon | reverse complement strand
AAAAGCCTGGACAGTACGTTCTTGGCGAAGCGGTTGAACCTTTGACGCCTGATAAGATTTTGCATGCTTTGAAAATTAGGAACATGACGATTATCCTGAGCGTGCTCGTCTGCTTACCCATTATCGTTGTAGTGAGGCTTTGGTTCTTTCCGTTTTAGCAGGGTTAAGCGTGCAAAACCTATTTCTAAACGAAACACCTAAGCCAACAGCAGCAAGGTAACAGGAAATGCGCGTTTGCCTCATTAATCCACCACGAATTCAACCGAAAGCATGGGGAAAACCCAATGTTTTCCCACCGATCGGATTATCCTACGTTGCGGCAGTGCTTGAAAAATCGCATACTGTCAGCGTCATTGATGCGCCAACGGAAGGATGGAAAAACCTTGAGGAAGCATCTGGAAACACGTACCGAGTTGGATTAAGTGACAAGCAAATCGCGGAAAAACTCAAACAATGGAAGCCAGACGTTGTTGGAATCGAAATCCCATTTTCAGGTTGGTCCAGAACCGCTTTCGCCGTAGCTTCAACAGCGAAAAGCGTCTGCAAAGATGTGGTGATTTACCTTGACGGTCAGCATCCAAGCGCGATGCCCAAGGAGTGCCTTTCTAACCCGAATGCGGATTTCGTGGTGGTAGGCGAGCGGGAAAACACTGTGCTTGAACTGGTCAACGGTTTGGAGCAGGGACTGGAAGATTTCAGCAAGCTGAAAGGATTGGGCTTCGTGAAGAATGGCAAGTTAGTTTTGACTGCGCAACGTCCTGTGATTGAGGATTTGGATTCGCTGCCGTTTCCTGCTAGGCACCTGTTGCCGATGGATGTTTACAATGAAGTTGTTAGGGAGAATCCGTTGAGGGGTGAAATTTGCAAGCCGATGACGATTATGATTACCAGCAGGGGGTGCCCGTTTAACTGCGTGTTCTGCAGCAACTGTATTGTGTGGGGGAAACGTTGGCGTGGCAGAAGCCCAGAAAACGTGGTTGACGAAATTGAGCATGTTGTGAAGACTTACGGCATCGAGCAGATTGATTTTTATGACGATAATATGACGTTGGATAGGAAGCGTATGGAAGGCATCTGCGACCTAATCGTGAATCGAGGTGTACGGGTGGAGTGGTTTACGCCGAACGGAATCAGGGCGGACACGCTTGACGAAGATTTGCTGCGGAAGATGAAGCGTGCAGGATGTAAGAAGATTCGTCTTGCTCCTGAGTCGGGTGTGCAGCGGGTTGTGAATGAGGTTATTGAGAAGAATTTGGATTTGAAGAGCGTGCAGCAGGCGGTTGTCGCGGCGAAGAAGGTGGGGATTGGCGTGGGCTTATTCTTCGTGATTGGACTCATCGGCGAGACGAAAGCGGATATCGAGGAGACGATTCGTTTTGCGTACAGGCTAAGGAGGTTAGGCGCAGATAGTTTCATCTTCAGTATTGCAGCGCCGATTTACGGGACTGAATTGTACGAGAAGGCTAAGCGTGGTGGTTTCCTCCGGGAAGGTTTCTGTGACGAAGCTTTAGCGGGTGTTGAGCCGCTGATTGAAACACCTGAGTTCACGGCTGAGGAGCTGCAGGAACTATGCATGCGAGCTAATTTGGTTAATCCAACGTTAACTCGGAATAAACTCTTGAAAGCTTTTAAGAACCCGAGAAAGGCTATAAAGATGTTGCTAAAGAAAAAATAGGCCATTATCTTCCACAGTAGGTTTCTAGGAGTTGACTGTTATGCTCGTGACTGTCATGTCCACTTTCTAGCATTACATTTCGGCTGTCGGTTTGCTGCGAGAAACGGTATGCTCGGTTAAATTTTCGGGAGTTAACTCGGTTGAGAGCTTTGGGACTTGTTTCTTCAGGCGCACTCTACGAAACAAAAGACTAACAAAGACTAAAAAAGACGAAAAAAGACTCAGGAGAAAAGAGAAACAAGCTCCAATACCAAAAAGCAAACAAAAACAAGCTTTTTTCAAACCACACGAAAAAACGAAATTGTTTTTCTTTCAACAAGACACAAACAAACCCTCCCTACACATAACCCATGCAACTGTAACATTAGAAAACTGACATAACACAGTCTACAACCTTCATTTAAAGGCGGAAATTCAGGAAAAGTCATCAAGCTGAAGCGTTGACTAATGCGATTTCGAGTATGCGTTTTTTCCATTTACGATTGCCAGTTCTACATTAATCTCCGTGATTTCGTTCGGCGGAACAACTGTCGGGTCGCGAGAAAGTACAACAAGGTCAGCCAGTTTGTCCTCTTCGATGGAGCCTTTAAGGTTCTCCTCGCCCGTTGAATATGCAGCGTTAACCGTGTACATGCGCAAAGCTTCGTCAACGGTAACCCGTTCCTCAGAAAAACGTTCTCTTGTCACCGCTGCTTGAATTCCCAGCAATGGGCTTAGGGGTTCCATGGGACAGTCTGAACCACCTACGACCCGAACCTCGTTCTTGAGGAGGGTTTTGAGGGGATAAAGCCACCTCGCCCTTTCAGCGCCCAAGTGTTCCATTGCGTGCCAAACGGAAAACTCCGATGCGACCACGAGAGGCTGTACGGACACGATTACGTTCTGTTTTTTTATTCGTTCAATCAGTTTTTCGTTGAGGACTGCAGCTTGTTCGAGGCGAACACGGGAATTTTTGCTCGAAGCCAAATTTGATACGTTTTCAATCTTGGTCAAAGCCATATCCACCGCTTTGTCGCCCATCGCATGGATAACCAGCTGAAGCCCAGCTTTGAGAATTTTCGCGGCTACCGCCTCCATTTCATTTGGCGTGCTCAGCATTTGACCGCTTGAAGCTGGGTCGTCGGTGTAAGGTTGAGAAAGGGCTGCCGTTTTTGAGGCTAAGTACCCGTCCGCGGCAATCACTGCACCGCCGATATGAAAGGTTGAGCTATTCTCGGACCCGTACTCCTTTACACAGTTTAAGAGGTCTGTTGGAATTATCAGGTTAACTCTGATGGGAAGCCGTTTTTGGGCTTGAAGTTTTTGTGCTATTGAAATCTCTATTGGCGACAGAACCATCCAGTGGACGCTGGTCACTCCGGCTTCCACGATTTTCTCGCACGCAAGCGCTGTGGCTTCGAGAAGCTCTTCTTCGTCTGGTTCAGGGATTTTTTGCCACACCAAGTTTGTAGCGTTGTCCCGCAGAATTCCCTTCGGCTCGCCCGTTTTGGCGTTTTTGTCAATTGTGCCGCCTTGAGGAGTTTTGGTTTGTGCTGTTATATTGGCTAATTCTAAGGCAGTGCTATTAACGAGGCATACCTGTGCCTTTTCATGGTAAAGAATTACGGGATTATTTGGCGAAACTTCGTCTAAGTCTGAGCGGTTGGGCAAGCGTTTATCTTTGAACCGACCTTCGTTCCATCCTCGACCCAGAATCCACCGTCCTTTCGGCGTTTTCTCTGCTCGTTCCTTGACGCTGCTTTTGATTTCTTCAATGGAATTTGCATTGGTTAAGTCGACCCATGCAAGTAACCTGCCAAAATCGGCAACGTGAATGTGAGTGTCAATGAATCCTGGAAGGACGGTTTTCCCGTTAAGCTGAATAATCTTCGTGGAATTCCCAATCAACTGATTAATTTCTTCGTTTGGTCCGACTTTGAAGATTTTATCGCCTTTAATGGCAACCGCTTCGGCTATGGGTTGAGCAGGATTCATCGTAAGGACTTTTCCGTTTATGAAAACTAAATCCGCCGACAAAGTCACCAAATTCCTCGCAACTACGTTAAACTATGAATCGCTATTTGAGAGTTTGACGTAAAAAACCTTGTGTTCACGCAATTAACCTGCAAAGAGCCTTCTTCGCGTAAGCCTCGGGTTGTCTGCAAAAAACATAATAGCTGCATCAACCGTTTTTCAATCCATCAGCCAGTTAAGGGGAACCAGTGTGAAGGCTCACGTAACGCTTGTGAATCCACCATACCCAAGCGGAGCCCCCCAAGCCATCTTTATTCCCCTCGGCATCAGCTACTTGGCAGCCGTTCTGGAGAAAAGCGGGCACACAGTTGATGTTATCGACTGTCAAGGAGGCAAACCTACAACAAAGGAACTGGAGGCTGAGCTACTGAAGCTTAGCCCTGACATCGTCGGAGTAACAAGCGCTACCTTAACTTTCAATCCTGCGCTTGAAATCGTAAAAGCCGCCAAACGTTCGCTGCCAAACTGCTTAACCATGATGGGTGGACCGCACGTCACAGTCATGGATGAGGCAACGCTGAACGAGAACCCCGAAGCTGACATTGTCGTTCGTGGCGAGGGCGAACAAAGCGTTCTGGAACTC
>DATEAU010000023.1:0-5148 GCA_035288165.1 Bathyarchaeia archaeon | reverse complement strand
TTGATTTTTTCAATAAAATTCGGGATTGTCTGCTCACTGGCATCTCTGATCTCTTGAATTAAAACGACATCGAATTCTCTTACTATCTTTGTGAGCACTGTCATTACGTCTGTTTTGTCGCTCTTTGTTTTTCCAAATATTTGTATGTTGAAGGCAGCTATCTTTGCCGTTTTTGTTTCTGCAGTTTGGTTTTGCTGTAACGATATGTAAGCGTAGGAAGCAATAGCAGCTATTATGATGGCTATCAGACCTGCCCCTATTGCCGTTCCTTTGTTCATTCTTTGTCGCTCTTTGTTCTAGTTAGTTGCATGGTTCAGCTATAACACTTTTCACCCAAAAGAAAACCAAATGTCTTCAAGGCAGTGTGTTCAGAAAAAAAATGTTTTTTTATACATTCTACCTGTCGGACTACAATTGAAAGCCTGTTCATGAAAATTACAAACCAGCTGCTTCTTGGGTTCTCCAGAAAAAGGGCGGGGGGTAGGGGCTGACAGAATGTATAGTTGGACAAGTTTTTGGAGGCCGAATTTAAGCATCAGGTTAATGATAGGGAGTTACGGCTTGAAAGAAGAAGAACATGTGTTTTTTCCAGAAACAACAAGTTTTTCTTCTTCTAATCTAAACTCCGCTGGAGCCAACCTCATGTGCCCACATTGCAGGTACAAAAAGCTTTGGCGAAACGGCTATAGGTACACTCCTTTCGACGACAAAATCCAACGATGGCCATGCTGTAACTGTGGTCGGCGTTTTTCAGACCCTCAAGACGTTGAAAAAGCATGGAGCACTCCTGAACACTTTGAAAGAGTTGAATCGAAGTCAATAAAAAGCAGAGATGACAAAGATAATATTCACCAAGCAAAACAACTCATCGAAGACGGATTCGAATACGTAATGGAAAAGGAGGGCGTTAGCCTTTTCAGGAAACTTAAGTAGCAGAACCGTAAGTGTAGTAATCCAACCAAATCCATGTTGCGGGGCTCGTCGTCTAGTACGGATTATGACACCGGCCTGCGGAGCCGGAGGTCCTGGGTTCAAATCCCAGCGGGCCCGCCATCCACTTGTTTCGGTTTCTCTTTTAACGTTCCCGAAGTCCTTATATTTTCCATAAAGCAGTATGGATTTTATGGCTCTGAAAAGAGAAGGCGCGTTAATGCTTCTCAGCGTTGCTGCTTTAGGCATAATAACTGCTTTGATTTTTTTGCCTGAAGCCGTCAATGAGGAGCCTGCCCTAGTTCTGGTGCGCTTGTTCGCTCTTTATGGTTATCTTTTTCTCAGCATCGCGGTTTTGACTACTCCTTTTTTGAAAGAAATCATTTTGGCTTTTGGCAAACCCTTCCTGAAAATTCATCACAGCTTCTCTATAATAGGTATCGTCCTCATCACTCTGCATCCAGTCTTCAACGCCGTCCAGCAGATCAGCTTTTCAGTTTTTATTCCCCGCTTCGAGTCCTGGCTCGCCTTCTGGACCTACGGTGGTAGACTCGCATTCATAATTCTCTACATCGCGATTGCTGCCGCCTTCTTGCGGAAGAAGATACCGAAGCAGTGGCGCCCATTCCATGCCTTAACATACATAGTCTTGCTGTTCGCGATAGTGCACGCCTTTCTCATAGGCAAGGACTTCCAGAACGTGTGGATAACGATTATTTTCAGCAGCTTATTTGCTGCGTCCATCGCGGGTTTCGTATTAAAACGGTACAAAAACTATAGCATGAAAAAAAGAATTGGCATTACAGCGAAATAGCTCATAGGCAGTGCGTTTTTCATCTTAGTTAAGCTATTCACGCCAGAAAAACAGCAAGAAAACGATGCATTTTTCGCCTTTATCTGAGAGGATATAGAAAAAATCGCACAACAGTTTAGTCTGATGAAAACGGAAATTGGATGTGCAGAGCTTGATTTATTCTCTGCTTGAGAGCACTACGATGTAGTCTGCTGTGTCTGCACACATGTCAGCAGCATGTTCAATGAACTCGATCAAGTCGTCGAAGATCACCATGGCTCCACAGTTGATTTTGTCACCGTATTTCACGAACAAGCTCTTCGTCTTCAAGTATTCAGTGTCAAGGTCATGCTCAATGTCCTCAACCTTCCTAGCTTCAGCTATAGCTTCACTTGGGTTGGATGAAATCTTTTCAATGCTGGTGCGCAACGTTTGAGCCGTTTCCACGAGCTTCGATGTCATAAACACCGTTTTCTCGCACAATTCCGCAGGAATCTTTGCGTCCCCCAGCATCTGCAAACACCTTGCAGCATCCTTCGTATGATCCGCCAACGTGTCCAGCCTCTTCACCAGGTGAAGCAGGTCTTCGCGGTAATCCGCTACGAGCGCTGCACCTTTAGAAAGCTCCGTGAAAACGTTTGTTCGTAACCTGTCAACTTCTTCCTCTGCTGTGAAGAGGTTTTCTGTGTATTTTTTTGTTTCTTTCAAGTCTCCTTCCGCAAAGCTCTTCATTGCTTTATGCAGCAGAGTCACAGTGTCAAATGCTTTGGTTATCTGCTCATGTGCGAGCTCTAATCCTTTTGTTCTGCGCCGTTTTTCAAACCAATCGTAACTTCTTCTTTCCACGAGTCGCATCTCCGTTTATCCTATTTGGAGTGTTCACCATATAACCCTTATCTTAATTCAACGTTACGATGCCGTCATGCCAAGCAACCGTCAATGGCTAGAAACCAGTCTATGGCATCAAAGTTGACGATTCTTGCCTGTTTTTCTTTGATTATTTTTGCTTTTTTCATCACGCCACCATCAGAAATGTGTGCCCATGCTCTCCATATATGCGCGTGAAAAACCATGGTTCGCTGAATTCCGCTTTCTGCGCCTTTGTTTTATTGGTCTTCGTTCTATGCATATTCCTTCTCCAAATAAGGAATATTCAGGCTCGGATTTATTTGGAATCTCCAAATATTATATAACCTGTACTTTAGTCTATTTAGTTAGTTATCCAGAACCGCTTTCGCCAACGCCACCTTATCATACAAACTTCGCATGATAGTATTTGTAACCTTCACTTCGATTCCAAGCTCCTCAATCCTGCCTTTCTCCGATGCGTCAGCCACATCAATTACAAACATGTCCAGAAAATCAGCATAAAGCTTCGCCACAGAATAAGCAGAAACCTCAAATCCCAAGCCTCTCAACAACTTATCCGCAGGACCTTTAATGGGAGCACCAGCCACAATCGGGCTAACAGCCACTCTTCGCGCACTTGTCTGCCGCAAAGCTTCCCTCACTCCATCCACAGCGAGAACCGTGCCAATGCTCACAACTGGATTACTGGGACAAACAATGACTAGCTCAGAATCCAAAATGGCTTCAACTACGCCCAAAGCAGGCTTCGCCAAATCAGCCCCAACGAACTCCACGCCCAACACCTCGTCCTGTGAGTCGTTCTTCACGAAGTACTCTTCGAAGTGAATCGACCCTTCTCTGGTGAGAATTCTGGTCTCAAACCGATCATCGGTCATGGGCAGAATCTTAACCTTAAGCCCCAACGCCTTTGTAATTAATGAGGTAACTTCGGATAACTTCAACCCTTCCCTGAGAAGACCTGTTCGGAACATGTGCGTAGCCAAATCCCTGTCGCCAAGAGCGAACCATGCTTCGCCGTTAAGCTTTTTCAGCGTTTCAAGACAGTGAAAAGTGTCTCCTCGGATTCCCCAACCTTTGTCTTCGTCAACGATTCCTGCCAAAGTGTAAATAACAATGTCAATGTCAGGCGAGATGTGCAAGCCATACAGTTCGATGTCGTCGCCTGTGTTCACGATAACCGTCAAGTCTTCTTCCTTGACCAGTTTCACTAGTCCTGTTAAGAATCTTGCTGCTCCGACGCCACCTGCCAAAGCTGTGATCAAGTTTTTCACGCCCCAAAGAAGGTAAGTTACAATTTTTGTTCTTTCTCGGAAACCCAGTATTCAGCAGGTTCACCTTTTGCGTTGATTACTTTTTCTTTCTTGAACACAGGTGCTTCGCTCTTGTAACGTTCCACAGCTTCCCGTAGCACAGAAAAAACTTCGTTCCGATGTGATCCAGCGACTGAGACGTAAACGAGGTCTTCGCCCACGTTGAATTCTCCCAGCAAATGGTGGATTTGAACATCAACTATGCCTTGTTTCTTGTTTAAATCGCTGCAGATTTTCGTGAGGACTTCGTTGGCTTTTTCTTCGTAAGCTTGCATAGTTAATTTTTCAACTTTTTCTCCTTCGAGAGTTTCGCCACGTGCTACACCTATGAAGACTGCAATGGCTCCAGTTTTGTCGAAGTTCTCGCTTTTTCTGGTGCTGTCTAGCAGGTTTTGGATGTTGAAGGTTCCTTTTTCGTGGACTCCTGCGCGTTCACTCAACAATGACACTTCCTTTGCAATATGAATAAGTGGTTTCGCGTCTAAAGCTGTTTCGCAAAAAGCACACAGTCTCATAACGATTGAGAAACCGAATGAATGGGTTTTGGAAAAAAGATATTCCTACGCTTCAGCCGTTTCAGTTTCTGGCACTGGCACTTTTTCTTGAATTGGTTGAGCAGATTGAGCAGGTTGCCCAACAAGCTTTGATTTTCTAATGCCAACGTGTCTAAGCGGTGCAATTTTCTTAGCTTCGTTGTAGACATCTGAACCTATTTTGCCGAGAACCATCTCTTGAACGAAACTATCCAGCATCAGCGCTTTGGCTTTTTCGCCTGTGATTCTCTGCATCAAGTTGCGGATGATTTTTTCCTGAGATGTTTTGATTCTTGAAAGCGTAAGGGCTGATACAGCTATTCTCAGCTTGTAGCCATCTTTCGTTGTCAGGTTGAATAATCCATCGACTTTTGTTGTTCTCCTTCTCACGAGACTGCGTAAGTAATCGCGGCTGTACTCGTGTCCCTTGAAAAGTGTCTTGGCAGTTTTGCCATCAATCTCGTTCACTTGGAAGAACATTTTCAGATACATGTGAGAGAAGTCGCCTGTAATGTCGTAGAGCGTGGCTTCAACTATTCTTCCGAGGAGGTGTTCTTCTCCTTCAGATGGTACTGAGCCTAACTCGATGTTTCCGAAGAATGGTGGCGCAACTATCATGTACCATGATTTTCCTCGCCATTTATCGCGAACGTGCTTGGTTTTTGTTGACAATGTTATCCTTCCGAGCGTGCGCAAAGATTCTCAAGGAGAT